>JAGYMR010000086.1 GCA_018400515.1 Tangfeifania sp. | reverse complement strand
ATGCTTACCTGCCTCTTCTACCCGCTGTCAAAACCAGTCAGCCCCGGATAAATTCGGCATGGTTGCCAAAGAACCGGTTACAAAAATACGAAAATCGTGCCAAATTCAATAATTATTCAGGTGTGTTTCATGTTTCTTTTTTGGTATCAATGAACCGGCGGTAGTGATCGTACCGTTCAAAAATTTGCTGTACATAGGTGTAGGGTTCTATGCCCCGTACATAGCCGTATTTGATCTCCGGTTTGTTGTAATTGTCGGGGTAACTCAGCTTCAGGATCATCTCCTCCACATTTCCGTCCCACCGGTTCGGGTCCTTTCCGTTCATTTCGGCCAGCTTCCGGGCGTCGAGCACATGGTAGAAGCCGCAGTTGTAAGAGGCCATGGCAAATTTGATGCGCTGAACAGAATCCGTCACCGATTCAAATTTATCCCATAACTGCTTCAAATAGGTGGTGCCTCCCCGGATGCTCTCTTCGGGATTTAGCCGGTTGGTGAGGTTCAACTCTTCGGCCATGGAGGGCATGATCTGCATTAATCCGCCCGCACCTGCCCAGGAGCTGGCTTTCGGGTCAAAACGGGATTCCTGGTAGATGAGGGAAGCTACCAGCCGCCAGTCCCAGCCAATGGAATCCGCATTTGTTTTGATCAGTTCGTCGTATTTGCTGATCCGGTTGTTGTTCAGACTGAAAAAGTCGCTTTGTACCCGTTTCCTGAAATCCCTTTTATTTTTGAAATATTTATTGTAGATCACGTAATAGTCCACTTCCTTTTTCATTTTTTCCAGCCAGTTGTTAATCTCTTCCAGCAATTCATCAGAGCGGGGACTTACCGCCCAGGCGATCCGCTGGGAAAAACTGACCGGAACATCCACATCCAGGATGTGGTAATAGGAGGCATTGATGCTGGCAATGTTGTTATCGGCCACTGTGTATTTTATTTTGCCGTCAACCACCATTTTTATGATCTCGTCGGTGGAAAGGTTCCCGCTCAGGGTATCGATAACGATCTGCCCGCCAATCTCTTTGGAAAGATTTACCAGCCTTTTCTGGTAGGAAGAATTTTTCCGCACCGAAACTGTATCGCCGATCAGTTCGATGGCATCATGGATCAAAGCACTTTCAATCTCGCTCCACTTCATTTTCCGCCAGTTGTCGGGTTTTTTCTGAACCAGGACCTGGTGGGTCAGGTAGAGGTAATCCGTAAAATTCACTTTCTCTTTGCGGTCCGAGGTAATGGTAATCCCATGGGCCACCAGATCGATGTCATCTTTTTCCAAACCGGTCAGCAAATGGTCGATGTTCTGGGCGATCTCAATTTCGAGTTCCACGCCCAGATGATCGGCAAAGCGTTTCAGCAGTTCGTATTCGAACCCCATGGGTTGCCCCCGGTACAAAAAGTAGCTGGTACCGCTGTAAATGGTCAGCACCCTGAGTTTTCCCTCTTTTTTGATCTTTGCAAGGCTTTCCGCTTTTTCGGTGGAAGTTTTTGAAGGGCTCTTCTCTTTGCTGCCCTTCTTTTGGCAACCACTGACCAGGATGGTCAATATGATCAGGAATAATGTGGTATATTTTTTCATAGAATTTGCATTTCAGATGCATCGGGTAAAAAGGAGCAGGGGTTATATGAAAAGGGCTTTGAGCGCATTAAAGTAATCCTCCTCCCATCCTTCCGAAATGTTCTCAAAAGCTTCATCGGGGATGTTGGTGTGGCGCAGTTCCACTTTCGTTCCCTTTTTTTCCGGATGAAGGATGATCGTTACGACCGACCGGGCCTCCTGTTCGCCAAAAAACCATTGCTGCACGATCTTTTTATTCTTTTCAAACTCAAGATTCATGCCGGAAATGCTCCCTCCCCAAAGGGAAAACTCCGTTCCGGGCCCGGGTTCCATCACCGCATCTTCGCCCGTCCATATTTCAATCATGTGCTGATTGGTCAGGGCATTGTAAACATCTTCAGGTTCGGCTTTCAGAAAAAAATACCGTTTCAGGTCTTTCATTTGCGTTCTTTTTTTTGTTCAAATGTAAGGGATTTTACGGAAATGACTAAAAATGGCCCCCGGTGAGGACAATTTTTCTGCCCCCTCCGTGAAATGTCATTGATTGTTCATTTTTTTTGCATTATTCTTAACTTTTTCCCCGGGCTTCCGGCGGAAGAGGATCTGTTCCGCGCCTGTTCTAACCGGTTTCAGGGGGTTTGCGCAGATTGGGGGAGAAATCCTGCCCTGGTTTCGTAATGGCAGGGATCAGGAGTAGACTAATGGGTCGTGGTGCACGGGAAATGATCAAATTCATTTTACAATTGATAATAAAAACTACCTGCGATGCAAAAACTCATTTTTATTTTAGTTGGGCTCTTTTTTACACACAGTGTTTCAGCCGGCATTAATGCCAAGCTGATGCGCTATATGGATGTTTCGGTTGACCGGATCGCTTTTGTTTATGGCGGGGATATCTGGCTGGTGGATAAAGCGGGGGGAACAGCCCTGCAGCTGACCCATTCGCCGGGCGAGGAGTCCTGGCCCCGGTTTTCTCCTGACGGGGAACAAATCGCCTTTACCGCGCGGTACAACGGCAATGCCGATGTGTTTGTGATGCCCGTAACAGGAGGCATGCCCACCCGGGTTACCTATAATGCCTTTCCCGACCGGATGATCGACTGGCACCCCGACGGGGAGCGGTTGCTGTTCGCCTCGGCACGGGAAAGTGGAATATCGCGGTTGAATCAGTTTTACCTCGTCGATAAGAAGGGGGGATTTCCTGAAAAACTTCCCATCCCTTATGGGGAGCTTGCCAGCTTTTCCCCCGATGGCCGCCAGCTGGCCTACATCACTAAAATTACCGAAAATTATCCCTTCAAGCGCTACCGGGGCGGACTGACTTCCGACATCCTGGTGTATAATTTTGATGACAAATCGGTTGAACGGGTCACCCGCCACAAGGCCATCGACGGGAAACCTTCCTGGGCAGGGGAGAAGATCTATTTTTTGTCGGATCGCGGTGACAACATGCGGCTGAATATCTGGGAATACGATGCCCGTTCAAAAGCAAAAAAACAGGTCACCTTTTTTGAAGATTTTGATATCTCATTTATGACCTCCGGCCCGGAAGATATTGTTTTCGAAAAGGGCGGCGATCTGTTTCTGATGGATCTGAAAACCCTTGAATATGAACGGTTGGATATCAATGTGGTCAGCGACCTGTCGGTTGAAATGCCGCAGCGTAAAGATGTAAGCAGCAGCATTGCCCACGTGACCGCTGCGCCTGGTGGAAAGCGGGTCGTTTTTGAAGCTCGCGGTGAGTTGTTCAATGTTCCTGCAGAAAAGGGGTATACACAAAATATGACCCGGTCAAGCGGAGCGTTTGACCAGCTTCCGGCCTGGTCGCCCGACGGAAAAACCATTGCTTTCTGGAGTGACCGGTCGGGAGAGTATGAGATCTACCTTCAGGACAGCCGGGGAAAGGGAAATGTCCGCCAGCTGACCAACCGGGGGAAAGGTTTCGGGTACCGGTTATTCTGGTCCCCCGACAGCAAAATGATCGCTTTTATTGATGAGACCAATACCATTTGGGTGGTCGATGCCGAGAGCGGGAAGATGACCCGGGCCGGCAACACCCTCTGGAATGTAGGACACGGATCCCGTTTCCGGTACCCGGTCTCGTGGTCGCCCGACTCGCGGTGGATCGCTTTTACTCGCCGGCTGGAAAACGCCAACAGTGCCGTTTTTGTTTTTGATGTCCGGGAAAAAGAAAGGCATCAGCTGACAGCCGGATTTTATGACGATCATTTCCCCGTGTTTGGCAGGGAAGGGAAGTACCTTTTTTTCCTGACCAACCGGAACATGGATGCTGCCTATTCTGATCTGGATGACGGAACCTGGATCTATCCGAATGCCACCCAGATTGCTTCCATGAGCCTGACATCCGGTGTTCCTTCTTTACTGGAAGCCCGAAACGATACCGTTAAGACAGCGGAAGGGGAGAAGGATAAAGCCCCCAAAGGAAACGGAAAAGGGGAAGGCGAAGGGGAGAAGAATGAAGCCGGGAGAGATAAAGAAGAGGGGAAAGAAAACGGGGTGACCGTCGAAATTGATTTCAAAAATCCGGAGGCACGCCTGGAACTCCTTCCTCCCAAAGCAGGAAATATCGCCGCCCTGATCCCTTTCAAGGGGAAACTGGTCTACCTGCGCCGGCCCAATACCGGATCTGCCGAACGTGCTTCTTCCCTTCATTATTATGACCTGAAAGAGCGCGAGGAGAAAGCAATCATGGAACAGGTGAGCCGGGCGGCTGCCACCGCGGACGGAGAGTCCATAATCGTTACCGTCGGGGGCAAGTACGGCATCATCCGGCCCGCCCCGGGCCAGAAGATCGAAAAACCGGTTCCGACCGATGGCCTGGTTATGGACCTGATCCCCAAAGAAGAGTGGCAGCAGATTTTTATGGATACCTGGCGTCGCCACCGCGACTTCTTTTACGATCCCAACATGCATGGTGTCAACTGGGAGAAGATGCGGGAGCGCTACGGCCGTTTGCTGGATGATGCCCGTACCCGCCGGGATGTGACCAATCTGCAGCTGAACCTGGCGGCCGAGCTGAGTGCAGGCCATACCTATGCCGCCGGAGGCGATGTGGAGCAGGCTCCCTCGCGTACGAATGGATTTCTGGGCATTGACTGGGAGATCAATGACGGAAAATACCGCATTAAACGGATTGTGCAACCGGCCGCATGGGATACCGAAGTCCGCTCACCCTTTGATCAGCCCGGGGGGGATGTAGCGCCGGGGGATTATATCCTGGGAGTCAACCAGGTGGACCTGAATCCGGAAGAAGATCCCTGTGCTGCCTTTGCCGGGCTTGCAGGGAAGACCGTTTCGCTTCAGGTCAGCGATTCAGGAGAGGCGGCGGATATCCGGGATGTGATTGTCAAATGCCTTTCCCCCGCTCAGGAAAGGACCCTGCGCTACCTGGAGTGGATCGAAAATAACCGCAGGAAGGTGGATGAACTCTCGGGCGGGCAACTGGGATACATATACATGTCCAATACCTCCTCCCGTGGTCAGAAAGAGCTGGTCCGCATGTTTTACGGGCAGCTGGACAAAAAGGGATTTGTACTGGATGAGCGTTTTAACGGGGGTGGGCAGCTTGCCGACCGTTTCCTGGAATTGCTGCAGCGGCCCGTTACCTATAACCTGCACTGGCGGCATGGAAAAGACCATACCAACCCTGTAAAAACCAACACCGGTCCGGTGGGAATGCTGATTAACGGATGGGCCGGATCGGGTGGTGACGGACTCCCCTGGGCATTCCAGGAACTGGAGGCCGGTCCCATTGTGGGCGAACGAACCCTGGGGATCCTGGTCGGACCGGCTACCGGACACCGCCTGGTCGACGGCGGTATGATTACCGTCCCCGGGGCCCGGCTTTACGACAATGACGGCCACTGGTTCTGGGAAGGGGAAGGTGTTTCGCCCGATATTAAGGTCTGGGATGACCCCAACCTGCTGATGAAAGGCCGTGACCCCCAGATGGAAAAGCTGGTGGAGGTCTTACTGGAGCAAACAAAGGAGAACAGCCACAAGATGACACCCGCACCCCCGCCGGAGGACCGGACAGCTAAGGGCCTTCAGAATGAGGAGTAGCGGATGAATTTATCCGGGCATGTTGTACCACGGAATTTCCCCCGCCAGGGATTACCTGCCGGGGGAAATTTTTTTTGCGGGCGTTCTCAAAAATTCGGGCGATTCGCCCTGTTTTTTGCTCCATGCATTTCCTGTTGTAGAACATTTTTTTCGGAATTTTTTATGAGAAACAATAAAAAGTAAAAAATACTTTTTTAATTTTGATTGGTTTTTTAAAAACGGGCCTGAGGGTATTGATCCTGTTTTATCAGGATTCAGGATCAGGTGTGTTTGGTGAGGTTTATGGAAAGTTATCTGTTTAAATGGGCGAAACGGACATGGAATGACAGATCATGCAGGAGCAATTATTTATTCCATGGGCCTTGGTGGTGTCATAGCTGAAAAAAAATATACGAACGAACAAGATGCATTATTACAAGGAGCAATCCAAATTTCTGGTTGCTGTCGACTGCGTGGTTTTCGGCTACGAGGCAGGAGCCCTGAAGCTTTTGCTGTATCCCCGGGCGTTTGAGCCGGTAAAAGGTTCCTGGTCCTTAATGGGGGGCTTTATCCGTGAAGGAGAGGCTGCCGAACAGGCCGCCGCTCGTGTTTTAAAACAGACTACCGGGTTGGACAATATTTTTCTTGAGCAGGTGGGGGCTTTTTCAGCACCTGAACGCGAAATATATGAACGCGTAATCAGCATTGTTTTTTTTGCGCTCATTCCCATCGACCGGTACGATAAAAGCAGGGCCGAAGCTTTCGGTGCCCGCTGGTGGCCGGTTAGTCAATTGCCCGGCCTTATTTTCGATCACCCTGCAATGGTTAAAAACGCACTGGAAAAATTGCAGCAAAAAGCCGGTAGCAGCCTGGTGGGGAGTGAACTGTTGCCCCGTAAATTTACCTTGCTGCAGTTGCGGAAACTATATGAAGCCATCTATCAGCGGTCGTTCGATCCGGGGAACTTCCGGAAAAAGATCCTTTCCCTTAACGTGCTGGAGCGAATGGATCAAAAGAACGCCACCGAATCAAAGAAAGGAGCTTACCTGTATAGAGTAAAAACTGATAAAGCCGATGAAATGCTTGAGCGGATCGTCAAATTGTGAAACGTTAAAACAAAATCAAACCAAAAATATAAAAAATGGCAACACTTGACTGGATTGTTTTAGGGCTTTTTATGGTCGGGTTGATTGGAATTGTCGTCTGGGTACTGAAAAAAAAAGATAAAGACACGGCCGATTATTTTCTGGCCGGAAGGGATGCCACCTGGATTGCCATCGGGGCATCCATTTTTGCCTCGAATATTGGTTCGGAACATTTGGTCGGACTTGCTGGGGCGGGTGCGGAGACTGGAATGGCGATGGCCCACTGGGAGATGCACGGATGGATGATCCTTTTGCTGGGCTGGCTTTTTGTCCCCTTTTATGCCCGGAGCAAAGTATTCACCATGCCTGAGTTTCTGGAGCGGCGCTACAATCCCCATGCGCGGTCCTTTCTTTCGGTTATTTCCCTGGTAAGTTATGTCCTGACCAAGGTTGCTGTGACGGTTTATGCCGGCGGGGTGGTGTTTAAAGATGTGTTTGATATTGATTACATTACTTTTTTCGGCTATAGCATTGATTTTTTCTGGATCAGCGCCATCGGGCTGGTTCTCCTGACAGGTTTATACACCACGTTTGGTGGGATGAAGGCGGTGCTTTACACATCGGTATTGCAGACCCCCATTTTGCTGATCGGTTCGGTGGCCGTGCTGGTCCTGGGACTTGTAAAACTGGGCGGATGGAATGAAATGATGGAGATCTGCAGTGCCAACATAACGGCGCACGGCGATTCCATGACCAGCCTGATCCGGTCGCCGAAAGATCCTGATTTCCCGTGGACCGGCGTTATTCTGGGGTCCGCCATTATCGGTTTCTGGTATTGGTGTACCGACCAGTTCATTGTTCAGCGTGTACTTTCGGGACGCAATATGAAACAATCGCGCCGCGGAACCATTTTCGGTGCTTACCTGAAACTTACGCCGGTCTTTATTTTCCTGATCCCCGGCATGATCGCCTATGCCTTGCAGCAAAAAGGGCTGTTTGTGCTGGAAAACAACGATGCGGCTTTTTCCACCATGGTGAAAGAGTTGCTGCCCATGGGATTCACCGGCGTGGTGATCGGCGGGATCCTGGCGGCTTTAATGAGTTCGCTGGCTTCGCTGTTCAACTCCTCGGCCATGCTGTTTACCGTCGATTTTTACAAAAAGTACCGGCCTCACCAGAGCGAAAGGCATTACGTGCGGGTGGGACGAACGGCCACCGTGGTCATTGTCCTGCTCGGAATAGCCTGGATCCCTGTGATGCGCGGGCTTGGCAAGGTGCTTTATGAATACCTGCAGGATGTACAGTCGCTGCTGGCTCCCGGCATTGCAGCTGTATTCCTTCTGGGTGTCCTCTCCAAAAAAACCACCCCGGCTGCCGGGCTGTGGGGACTTCTCATCGGCTTCACCCTGGGGATGACCCGCCTTGGACTGAATATTTTTTCCGACAGCATCGCTGAAACATCGCTGTTCTATAAAATCTTTCTAGTGCATAACTGGCTTCATTATGAAATATACCTGTTCGTGATTGTTATCCTCTCCATGATAGTCATCAGTTATTTCACCAAAAAGAAAGATCCGGCAACGATTGCAGGACTCACCATGGGAACCGCGTCGAAAGAGGAGATTGCAGAAACCCGGGCTTCCTACAATTCATGGGATGTCATCAATTCTGCCATTATTATTGCCATTATTGTGGTTTTCTATGCCTATTTTTGGTAGCGGATGGCCGGCGGAATATTTCCGGGATTCGCCATGCCTTTTGAAAAAATGGCAGAGCGGCTGTGTTTTCCTGCCACTCTTTGTTATTTTTGGAACAAATTTTCAGGCATATGTACGATATCATCGGTGATGTGCACGGACATGCCCAAACGTTAAAGAACCTGCTGCTTCAGCTGGGATATAAGAAAACGAACGGAGGCTACACCCATCCTTCCAGGAAAGCCATTTTTACCGGTGATTTCATCAACCGGGGCCCGCAGATCCGGAAAACCGTCCGGATGATACGGACTATGGTGGAAAACGGAGATGCCTTTGCCATCCTGGGAAATCACGAAATTAATGCCGTGATTGCCGAACTGAAGGATAAAAACGGCAACCCCCTGGTACATCCGCCACTGAAAAATTTCATATCTAACCTGAAAACCCAAAAGGCTTTTGCCAAAGATCAGGAAGAGTGGAAAAGCCATCTCAAATGGTTCCGGTCACTGCCCCTTTTTCTTGAAAAAGATGGCATCCGGGTCATTCATGCATGCTGGGCCGGACCTTCGGTCGATTATCTGAAAAGCCGCCTTCCCGGCGGTAAGATCAAAAAAAAGGAGTTCCGTAAGATCTATAAAAAAACCGCTTCGAAACTGGCGCAGCATGTCGGACTCATTACTAAAGGGAAGCAATTTCAGCTGCCGGGCGATCTGAGGATTGTTAATAACAAAGGGGTGGCTCCCCGTTCCTTCCGGATTCGCTGGTGGGAGCAGCCCGGCGGAAAAACTTTTGAGGAGTTGTCTTTTGAAAGCAAATACCAGCTGCCCGCTTACGATGTACCGGAACAGATCCTGCCAGCATGCTATCCTTATCCCCCGGATGCGCCGATTGTGTTTTTCGGCCATTACTGCCGTTTTGAGGGACCCCATATTATCCGTCCCAATGTTTGCTGCGTCGATTCCTGCGTGGCAAAAAGCAGGCTGTTGACTGCTTACAGGTGGGAGGGGGAGGTCATCCTGGATCCCGGGCACCTGATCCGGTCGGAATGATGGGGGCTAATTTTTTGTAAATCAGTGATATAAGGAGAGATTAAAAAAGATTTACTTTTTGTATTGCAGAAAAAAAAAGAAAGTATATATTTGCACCACCTTTACAAAACAAACCGGCTGTAGCCGGGGGCTGAACGCCGGTTTTGGAAGGCAGAAATATGGTGGCGTAGTTCAGTTGGTTAGAATGCCGGCCTGTCACGCCGGAGGTCGCGAGTTCGAGTCTCGTCGTCACCGCAAAAATTAAAAGCATCTGTCATTTGGCAGGTGCTTTTTATTTGATCTTTTTTTCCCATTCCGGGAGGAAGGGCCGGAAGAATTTAAAGGCCCCATTGTGGCTTTGGAGAAGCATCTTGGCAAGACCGGCCGTTGCCCCGAAATTCCCTTAATTTGAAACGGCGGGAGGCTATCG
>JAGYMR010000085.1 GCA_018400515.1 Tangfeifania sp. | reverse complement strand
GGTCTTGTTTCTGTTATGCAGCAGAAACTGCCTTCTCTCCGGAAAAAAGGTCCGTAAATTTGAGAAGATCAATTCAGTTTCAGGGGATCCCGCACTTTGGTTTTCAGCAGGGCATAATCCAGCACATCCATGATCGTACGCACGAAATGGAAATGAAGTCCCTTCATGTATTCATCCTTAATTTCTTCCAGGTTTTTCCGGTTTTCTTCGGAAAGAATAACTTCGGTGATCCCTGCCCGCTTTGCAGCCAGGATCTTTTCCTTTATTCCCCCCACGGGGAGTACCTTTCCCCGGAGGGTTATTTCACCTGTCATGGCCAGGTTTCTTTTCACCTTCCGCTGTGTAAATGCAGAAGCAAGGGAGGTTACCATGGTCACACCGGCAGATGGTCCGTCTTTGGGGATGGCTCCTTCCGGTACATGAACATGCACATTCCAGTTGCCGAAAAGTTCCGGCTTTATCTGCAGGGTTTCGGCATGCGATTTCAGGTACTCATGGGCCAGCATGGCGGATTCCTTCATCACCTCCCCCAGGTTGCCCGTAAGGGTTAGGGTTCCTTTTCCTTTGCTGAGGCTGGTTTCAACATAAAGGATCTCACCTCCCACTGCCGTCCACGCCAAACCGGTCACGACCCCGGGAAATTCATTGCCCTGGTATTTCTCTTTAGTGTATTCGTTTACCCCCAGATATTCACGAACATCGCTTTTGGTCAGCCGTTTATTATAGGGCTCCCCAAAGGCAATCTTTTTTGCAACACGTCGAATAACCTTTGCGAGCTTTTTATCCAGTTCCCGTACGCCCGATTCCCTGGTGTAGCCATCAATAATCCTTTCAATGATCAGTTTGGAGAAGCTGATATCGCTCTTTTTCAGTCCGTGGTTCTCCAGCTGTTTGGGCACAAGGTGCCGTTTGGCTATTTCAATTTTCTCTTCCACGAGGTAGCCGCTGACTTCGATCAATTCCAACCGGTCGCGCAACGCCGGTGAAATGGTGCTCAGGGTATTGGCGGTGGCAATGAACATCACTTTTGACAGGTCGTAATCCATTTCCACGTAATTGTCATGAAATTCGGAGTTCTGCTCCGGGTCAAGCACCTCGAGCAGCGCCGAGGCAGGATCCCCGTGAAAATGTTTGGAAACCTTGTCGATCTCATCAAGAATGAAAACAGGATTGGATGATTTTGCTTTTTTAATATTTTGAATAATGCGCCCCGGCATGGCACCGATGTATGTTTTCCGATGTCCCCGGATCTCTGACTCATCGCTTATTCCCCCGAGGCTCATCCGTACATATTTCCGGTTCAGCGCCCGCGCCACGGATTTTCCGAGCGAAGTTTTTCCTACCCCCGGAGGACCGTAGAGGCAGAGAATGGGTGCCTTCATGTCGTTTTTCAGTTTGAGCACTGCCAGATGCTCCAGGATGCGTTCCTTTACCTTTTCCAGTCCGTAGTGGTCTTCATCCAGCACTTTCTTGGCATTTTTCAAATCAAAATTATCATCAGTAAATTCATTCCAGGGCAGGTCCACCAGTGTCTGGCAAAAGGTGTACTGAACGGAGTATTCTCCGGCAGCGGGATTTAACCGGTGCAGTTTTTCCACCTCCTTATCAAAAAATTTCCCCACCTCTTTATTCCATCTTTTCTCTTTCGCCCGCTCTTTCAGTTCATTAATTTCCTGCTCCACCGGGTTTCCCCCCAATTCATCCTGAATGGTCTTCATTTGCTGGTTAAGCATAAATTCACGCTGCTGCCGGTCCATGTCGGTTTTCACCTTCTTCTGGATATCCTGCTTCAGTTCCAGCATCTGAACCTCTTTCACCAGGAAACTGATGGCCTGTACCCCGCGGTCTCTGATCTTATCGATTTCCAGTAATTGCTGCTTGTTCTCCACATTCATGTCGGTATTGGAGCAGATAAAATTGATCAGAAAAGTGGAATTCTCAATATTTTTAACGGCAAATGTAGCTTCAGGCGGGACATTGGCTGAAAACTGCGCTATTTTTATCGACAGATCTTTCAGGGAGCCCACAATGGCGTTGAACTCGGCATCGTTTTTCGATGAAATATCATTCAGCGCATCCACCGCTGCTTTAAAATAAGGCTCCTCCTCAACAACTTCCCGGAGCCTGAAGCGCCTTTTACCCTGAATGATCACTGAAGTGGAACCATCAGGCATTTCGAGGATTTTTAAAACCTCGGCAACCGTACCCACCGAAAAAAGATCCTTTATCTGCGGATCATCCACAGTATAATCTTTTTGGGCAAGGGTCCCCAGCATCTTGCCACCCTTATAGACATCCTGTATCAATTGAAGGGATTTTTTACGCCCCACGGTGATAGGCAATACGACTCCCGGAAAGAGAACGGTGTTCCGCAAAGGTAAAACAGGTAAGATATCGGGGATCTCGGTGTTTTTTAAATCCTCTTCGTCGCCATCCGAAATGATCGGTATAAATTCCGAATCATCGTCCATCATCCCTTTAAAAATATTTTGAATGCCAGCATTTTTCCCTTTTCCCATAAAATTATCATGTTATTCTGTCGGAGCTTCCTCCGAAAATCGGTTTAAATATACCAGATCAATAGTCATGCCACATCAAAAAACGAATAAAATAACCGGAAGTTCAATCGGCATCCCGATAAAAACCGACAATTTTTCAGGATCTCACATTGGGAATATTTTCCTTTTCGGTAGGTTCAGGAAAATCGTAGGGAAAACAATCCTGCGCCTTACCGATCAGTTTTCCTTGCACGCTTCTTTCAACAGGCCCGGACAAAAAAAAAGCCCCGAAACCCCCGGAGCTTTACTACTAAAAATTTGGTATCTACTTTTTCCTTTTTTCCATGTGTTTCCCGTACCGGTTCATAAATTTATCCACACGACCGGCGGTGTCAACCAATTTCACTTTCCCGGTATAAAACGGGTGTGAGGTATTGGAGATCTCAATCTTGTACAGCGGGTATTCTGTTCCTTCAATTTCAACGGTCTCTTTGGTTTCAACCGTTGAACGGGTAATAAAAGTATGGCCGTTCGACATATCCCTGAATGCCACCAACCTGTAATCTTTTGGATGAATTCCTTTTTTCATATGATTTCCTTTTTTTGAATGGTTCCATTTTTCACTGGAATCCATTCGTTTGTTCTTTTTTATTTTTCAGCGGGCTGCAAAGATATACAATGTGTTTTTAGTAACCAAAAACTATCCCTGTTTTCACTGTTAAAATTTATCATTTTCAGGGTGTCACAGGGAACCCGGACTTTTTCATTATTTTTTGTTTCGCCCGTTTTTCAATTTTTGCCGTCAAGGGAGGAACCTCCTGTGGAAGGAGCTATTTCCCGTCATTGTCTGAAGAGATAACCGGGGCCCGTACAAAAGGTTTATTACGGTCAAACAGGTAACGCATGGTATAATGGGTTTTCATCCGTTTTCCCCCGACCGATTCATAGAGGGCCACAATTTTAGGATTAAAGTCACCTGCCCAGGAAAGTTCCATCTCATTATACCAGGGTTTTTTATACATCACCGGGCGGAGATGCCAAAAAAGGGCGGCTTCGATCCCTGAACGCTGAAACTTCGGCACAATTCCGATCAGCAGGCTCCGGGTGCGGGTCATGGTTTTCCTTCTTTTAAGCCACATTACTCTGGGAAGGTTAAAAAGGGTAATTTTACCCTTCAAATGGGCCAGTATCTGGTTAAAATCGGGGACCATCACAAATACAGCAATAGGTTCATCTTCATGGTAGGCAAACCATATAAATTCCTCTTCAATTAAAAAACGCGCGCTCGACAAAAAACTGTTTAAATCCTGTTTATCGAGGGGTTTAAAATGCTCGTGATAACGCCATGCATTATCATAGACCCGGGCAAAATCATCAATGAACCGGTCTTTTTCGCTCCACGAAAAGTGCCTGAAATTAAAATGCGGCTTTTTAGCCACCCAGCCGGCTACTTTCCAAAACCGGTCGGGAAGTTCGGGAAGGGTGGTGTCAAGGTGGTAGCTGAACTGTTTAAAATACATTTTAAAACCATAATTTTCAAACAGCTTCAGATAATAGGAGGGATTGTACGGCATTCCAAAACCCTGGGGCATAAAACCATCGACCAGCAAGCCCCAGTTCATGTAATTCTCTCCAAAATTCACCGGACCATCCATGGCCTCCATCCCCTTTTCTTTCAACCATTGACGAGAAGCATCAAAAAGCATGTTGGCCGCTTCCTGATCATCAGGACATTCAAAAAATCCGCAGCCTCCGGTCGGCTGTTCATAAACGTTTGCTTTATCCAGGTTATAAAACGCACCAATCCGGCCAATGGGATTGCTTTTTTCATCCACTAAGACCCAACGGACAGCTTCGCCGTTTTTAAAAGAGGGATTTTTCCGGGGATCAAAAACACTCTCTACCATTCCCTCCAGGGGACAAACCCATGCGGGATCGTCGCGGTAAATGCCATGGGGCACCTTGTGGAACAGTTTCCGGGTTTTTTTATCTGTAACTTGAACCAGTTTCATTCCGTTAGTAATTTAAAGATTTTTTTTAGAAAAGCGGGAAGAATATTTATTTTTCTCCATGGCTGCAAACGGAATCCGCCGTGAATATATACTTTTTCAGGCGGAAGCAACAGCTTTTGGCCTGTTTCATCACTCAATGACGGGTGCCCGTTTAAATTCCCTGTTGCGGTCGAACAGGAAGCGCATTGTGACATGGGTCAGCGCATGGCGGGCCCCGAACGATTTGAAGAGGGCATTCATCTTCGGGTTGAAATCACCCACCCAGCTCATTTCCAAATCGTTATACCATGATTTTTTCAACATGACCTGTTTCAGGTGGTGGAAAATTCCTGACTCAATCCCGCGGCGCTGAAACTTCGGAATGACACCAAGAACGATCACCCTGCTGCGGGTAATGGTTTTTGTTTTTTTATAATAGAACATCCGGAGGAACCGAAAAAAGTTGATTTTCCCTGTTCCCAGTTTCCGGAGGATCTGATTGAGGTCGGGGATCATCATAAAAAATCCGATGGGTTGCCCGTGGTAATAGGCAAACCATATAAATTTTTCCTCGAGAAGAAAGCGGGCCTGCTGAACCATCTCCTTCAACTGCTCGTAACTGGCTGGCTTGTAATTGCTGTGTTCCGCCCATGCCTGCCGGTGAATTTCAATAAAATCGTTCAGGAATCTGTCCTGTTCCCTGAAAGTAAAATGCTCATAGCGGTATTCGGGATTCTTTGCAACACGGGCAGCAATTCTCCAAAAACGTTCGGGGAGGTCCGGATGGGTGATGTCCATCGAATAACTGTACTGTTTATAGAAAACTTTAAACCCGTACTGCTCAAAAAGCTTCCTGTAATAGGGGGGATGGTACTGCATACCAAAAGTTTGCGGTCCAAATCCCTCCACCAGGAGCCCCCAGTAAAAAAAGTTCTCTCCAAAATTCACCGGACCATCCATCGCCTCCAGTCCGTTTTTCTGAAGCCACTCCCGGGCGGTATCAAAAAGAAGGCCGGCTGCCTTCTGGTCATCAATGCATTCAAAAAAACCGACACACCCCGTTGGTTGGTCATAATGGTAAGAATACCCTTCATAATAAAAAGCCGCAATCCGTCCCACACAAGCACCACCCTTTTTCAAAATCCAGCGCCTGGCATCCCCGTTCTTAAATTTGGCATTCTTCCGGGGATTAAAATTATCTTCGATCATAGGCCGGAGAAGCGGCGTGTAGTTGGGATCATTTTTAAAAAGGGTTTCCGGAAGTCGATGGAACGCTTCAATGGTTGTTTTTTCTTCAACACGAATGATTTGCATTTTTCCCATTGCACTCGTTTAGCTTTTTTGTTTCCCCGTTTCTTGCCGGGCACAGATCAGAGAAAATTTCAGGGCCCCCTGCATTATTTAGGGGCACATTTTCCGGCACTGCCGTTGCCGTTACCATTGATTTCCCAGGTATTTCCTGAATGCAGCAGATCATCCACACATTTAATCTTTCTGTCCTGCTGCACATGTTCAATCTGTTTTTCCATTTCGGCATCATAATTTGGAGAAGGCACGCTGCGGATGACACCGAAAGCCACCGGAAATTCGGGCAATGACAGATTGATCAGGGCCAGGTGCAGTGTCGGATCCGTTTCGCGGGCGTCATGGACAAGGATATCATCGATGGTAACCCCATTCTTCCCGATCTGAGCCACTTTCAACCGGCCGTTTTCCATGACGATCCCCTTTTGCTTTTCAGCACCGAACACCATTGGTTTTCCATGTTCCAGGATCAGCTGATGATCGGCGGCATGTTCAGGATCGGTAATTTCCCGGTGAACACCATTATTATAAATCACACAATTCTGCAATACTTCGACGACCGATGCCCCTTTGTATCCGGCTGCTTCATTAAAAACCGCCTGGCTCAGTTTCAGTTGGGTGTCAATGGTACGGGCAAAGAAAGCCCCCCGTGCCCCAATAACCAGTTGTCCCGGAAAAAAGGGATCTTCAATGGTTCCGAAAGGAGAGGTTTTACTTTTGAATCCCCGCTCGGAGGTAGGTGAATATTGTCCTTTTGTCAGACCGTAAATCCGGTTGTTAAAAAGCACCACATTCAGGTCAACATTCCGGCGAATGGTATGGATAAAATGGTTTCCACCGATTGCCAGGGCATCACCATCGCCTGTAATCACCCAAACACTCAGTTCGGGATTGGCCATTTTTACACCGGAGGCGACAGCTGCGGCTCGTCCGTGGATGGTATGAAATCCGAAAGTACTCATATAATAGGGAAACCGGGAGGAACAACCAATGCCGGAGATAACTGCAAAATTCTCTTTGGGAATACCAAGACCGGCCATGGTCCGCTGAATCGCATTCATGATGGCATAGTTCCCGCAACCGGGGCACCAGCGCACTTCATTCTCACTTTTAAAATCTTTGGCCGTATATTTTTGCTTTTCCATGGTTAATCCTCCAGTAATTTATAAATGCCCTGTTTTAATTCAAAAACGGTAAAAGGCAACCCCTTCACTTTATTGAACTGCTGATACTCAAATCCGGGAACCTTATCGCGCAGATAACTGGCAAACTGGCCCAGGTTCAATTCACAAACAACGATTTTTTTGAATTTGCTGAAAAGTTCCGGGACATTTCCGGGAAGCGGTTGGATGTAATTGAAATGTGCCAGACTCACATTGACCCCCTCTTCACGAAGTTCCCGGACGGTACTGAGCAAATGACCGTACGTTCCACCCCAGCCAACAACAAGGATATCGCCATCAGGATCGCCGCACACTTCCAGGCGGGGAATCATATCCGCCACTTTTTGAACTTTCTCTTTCCGGATGTTCGTATTCCGTTGGTGATTCTCGGGAACATGGCTCACAGTCCCGGAAACATCTTTTTCAAGTCCGCCAATCCGGTGTTCAAAATCCTTCATTCCGGGCCAGGCCCATTCTCTTGAAAGGGTATTTTCATCCCTTTTGTAGGCCTGAAAGGAAGAAACGTTCCTGGCAACGCGGGGAGTAATGGAAGGAAGTTCAGCCATTTTAGGTATTTTCCATGGCTCACTTCCGTTGCCGAGGAATCCATCGGTCAGTAAAATGACAGGAACCATGCGCTCCAGTGCGATTTTTGCAGCCTGAAAGGCAAAGTAGAAGCAATCTGACGGGCTGGATGCCGCCATTACCACTACCGGACTCTCTCCGCTCCGGCCATAAAGTGCCTGCAACAGATCCGACTGCTCGGTTTTTGTGGGCAAACCGGTGGAGGGCCCTCCCCGCTGAACGTCGACGATGACCAGGGGAAGTTCTGCCATGACAGCCAATCCCACTGCTTCCGATTTTAGGGCAAGACCGGGCCCGGAAGTGGTGGTTACGGCAAGATCTCCTGCAAATGCAGCCCCAATGGCTGCCGTAACCCCTGCAATCTCGTCTTCGGCCTGATAGGTTTTTACCCCCAGGTCTTTCCGCTGCGAAAGTGCAGCCAGAATATCGGTGGCAGGGGTAATGGGATAAGAACCTAAAAACAACTCCAGCCCCGACTTTTCAGATGCAGCCAGCAATCCCCAGGCGGTGGCTATATTCCCGTTAATGTTCCGGTAAGTCCCCTTTTCAATGTTGGCAGGATGCACCAGGTAACTGGGAGTCATGTGCTGCATGTTAAGGCCGTAATTATAACCGCTGCGCAGCACTTTTATGTTGGAATCAACAACCACCGGCTTTTTAGCAAACTTCGACCGCAAAAACTCTTCGATATAATCGAGTGGGCGGTTAAACATCCAGCAGACCAACCCCAGGGCAAACATGTTTTTGCTCCTGAGAATGCTTTTATTGTCCAGTCCGAAATCTTTTAAACCTTCCCGGGTCAGACTTGTAACCGGAACGGCAATTTTATAAAAATCTTCAAGGCCGGTTTCTTTGAATGGATCATCGGTTTGAAAGCCCGCCTTCTTCAAATTCTTTTCGCTGAAGGCATCCGTATCATATATAATGGTCCCCCCGGGATTCATAAATTTTGCATTTGCCTTAATAGCTGCAGGGTTCATGGCCACCAAAATATGCGCATAATCCCCCGGGGTATCCACCTGCTTTTCGCCAAACTGCACCTGAAACCCCGAAACGCCGCCAACAGTCCCCTGCGGTGCCCGTATTTCAGAAGGGTAATCGGGAAATGTAGAAATGTCATTCCCCAAAAGTGCGGTTGCATCGGAAAACAAAGTCCCTGTAAGCTGCATGCCATCCCCCGAATCTCCGGAAAAACGGATGGCCACTTCTTCCAGCTTTATCACTTTTGCATCCTTCATTGATTGTCTGTTTTTTTGATCATAATTCCAGTTCCAAAGAAAAAAAGGCTTTAAAATTAACAATCCCTAACTCCAAATCGCGTTAAATTTTTCAGCCTTTCTTTTCAAGTGACAAAAATAACCATTATTTAACACCTCAGGAAGGACGTATCCAATTATTTAAAGGTTTTAATACATTTGGAATCAATATAAATTTGAAGCAGTAATGGCACTCATAAAAACCATCCGGGGGAAAACCCCCATCACCGGAAAAAATTGTTTTCTGGCCGAAACAGCTACCCTGATTGGCGATGTCGAAACGGGTGACAATTGCAGCATCTGGTTCAATGCGGTCGTAAGGGGCGATGTTCATTTCATAAGAATCGGAAGCAATACCAACATTCAGGACAACGCCGTTATTCACGGTACCTATCAGAAATCACCCACCACCATCGGTAACAATGTGACCATTGCCCATGGTGCGGTGGTGCACGGCTGCACCATAAAAGACAACTCAATGATCGGGATTAACTCGGTCGTCCTCGATGATGCCATCGTGGAAAGCAATTCCATTATTGCGGCAGGTTCTGTCGTTACCAAAGGCACACATGTTGAATCCGGCAGCGTTTATGCCGGAATCCCTGCAAAAAAAATTAAGGATATCGGTCCCGATTTGCTTCATGGAGAAATTCAACGGATTGCGGCTGCTTACGAAAAATATGCCGGTTGGTATAAATAGGTTAAATCGGCAAAAAGCGTTCGAGAGAGAGCTCTAAAAGCGTGGCCATTCTTATCTTATGGTCCCCAGCAGAGGCTTTTATGGTCCCCGTTATGGTCCCCGCAGCGGGGGACCATAGGGACCATAAAAAAGCTTTATGGTCCCGGGTATGGTCCCGGGTTAAATGCTTTTAAAATAAGGAATAATGTGTGGGAGGGACCAAAAGGACCATAAAAATTTCTACTTTAGAGAAATAGTAACTATTATATATATTATATATCATATAGAGTAATATTATATATAATATATATAGTTAGAGATTATTAAAAAGTTTCTCCTATATATGTTGGAGAACTTGTTTTTACGGTCTTTTAGGTCCCCATGATCACAGCAGGAGAGAAAATGAAAGAATCAAAGCTAGAGAAGAAGTTCAGAATTGCAGTAGAGAACGCAGGCTGGGAGGCACTGAAATTCATCCCAGACTATAAAGCAGGTATGCCTGACCGGGTGGGTACTTCTCCCTAACTCAAGATGCGTGTGGT
>JAGYMR010000084.1 GCA_018400515.1 Tangfeifania sp. | reverse complement strand
ACTGAGTACCATAATTATTAACGAAAAAGAACTACAATGAAATCATTTACAATTACGGGCAGCAAGCGCGATGCCCTCGGTAAAAAGCAGGCAAAAAAACTGCGGGCACAGGGAATGGTCCCCGGTGTGCTTTACGGAAACGATGAAGTGATTCACCTGAAAGTGGCATTTAACGATTTGCGGAAATTAATTTACACCCCTTACGTTTATTTGATCGATCTTGATCTTGACGGTGAAAAATACAAAGCGATCATACAGGATATGCAATGGCATCCGGTAGAGGAGGAGGTGCTGCACGTCGATTTCCTGAAGATCGAAGATGACAAGCCCGTGAAGATCAATCTGCCCATCGTTATCAACGGAATGGCAAAAGGGATTAAGGCCGGGGGAAAACTGAAAACCAACATGCGGAAACTCAAAGTGAAGGCGCTTCCCAGGGACCTTCCGGATACCATTGAGATTGATGTTACCCCACTGGGCATTGGCGACAGCTATAAGGTAGAACAACTGGACCGTGAAAATCTTGAGTTCCTCGATAATAAATCCAATTTGATTGTTGGTGTTATCTCTTCCAGGGCTGCACTGGCCGGCATGGCACTCCCTGAAGATGAAGAAGAGGAGGGTGAGGAAGCTGAAGGAGCCGCAGACGAATCAGAAGCACCCGAGGCATCAGAGTCATCGGAATAAAAAAATTGTTTTTGTGAAGTATTTAATAGCCGGACTGGGAAATATCGGTCCTGAATATAAAAATACACGTCACAACATTGGTTTTCAAATATTGGACGCTCTTGCCGGAGCGTCCAATATTGCTTTTAATGACCGCCGTTACGGGTTTGTGTCGGAGTACAAATTTAAAGGGCGCACCTTTGTCCTGCTGAAACCCACTACCTATATGAACCTTAGCGGGCGGGCCGTCAATTATTGGCTGCAGAAAGAGAAGATCCCTCCGGAAAAGTGCCTGGTGCTGGTCGATGATACTGCATTGCCTTTTGGTGTTCTGCGCCTCCGGGCCAAAGGAAGCCCCGGCGGGCATAACGGACTGAAAGATATTTCCAGGGTTCTGGGATCCGACCATTATCCAAGGCTTCGCTTTGGCATCGGCGATCAGTTTTATCCGGGGGATCAGGTGGACTACGTGCTGAGCGAATGGTCTCTTGAAGAGCAAAAACTGCTACCGGAAAAGATCGATGCCTGCATCGAAATGATTAAAAGTTTCGGGACCATCGGGATTGAACGGACCATGAATTTTTTTAATAAAAAAAAGTAATATGCCCCAAAATGTCCGGATCGATAAATGGTTGTGGGCCGTCCGCATTTATAAGACAAGGAGCCAGGCAACCGAAGCATGTAAAAAAGGCCGGATAATGATGGGTGACCTTCCGGTAAAGCCTTCCAGGGAAATTCATGCAGGAGATGAGATTCAGGTAAAAAAAGCACCCGTCACCTGGCGTTATAAGGTGCTGGCCCTTGCCGAAAAACGAATGGCGGCTAAACTTACCGGAGGCTTTGTTGAAGAGATTACACCCCCCGAAGAGCTCGAAGTACTCGAAATGCAAAAAAAGATGAAATGGTTCTCCCGGAAACCCGGCACCGGCCGGCCAACCAAAAAAGAGCGCCGGAAGCTGGATGACTTTTTTAATAAATGACTTGGATAAATGCTTGTAGCACAAAAAAAGCGAAAAGAGAATATTGTTGAATACATCCTTTACCTTTACCAGGTGGAGGATCTGATTCGTGCCTTTCATCTCGATATCGACCTTATTGAAAAAAAACTGGTCGCCAATTACCGGGCCGATGAAGCAACGTCGCAGGAAATCACTTCGTGGTACGAAAACCTGGTCTTAATGCTGGAAAAGGAGGGGAAGCAGCAAAAGGGACATTTGCAGTTTCTCATCAACCTCATCGGTGAACTCAATGAATTTCACCTGCGGTTGCTCGAAACGAAAGCGGATAAAATGTACGTTTCCATTTTCCAGGCGGTTGCGGGTTTGATTGCTGAGTTGAGGCAAAAAAATCCGGATGCCGTGAATGATGTGGAGGTAGCGATTGACGGGATTTATGGCTATCTGTTGCTGAAAATTCAAAAAAAAGCGATCACCAGCGAAACAGCAGAAGCCATCAAAAGGCTGAGCCATTGGCTGGGCCATCTGTCACGCCTTTTCAGGGACTATGAAAAAGGCGATTTAGAGTTCTAGGCCTTCCTGTCCCGGAAATAGCGGCCGATCTTCCTTTGTTGCTGTTCGGCAACGATCTCTTTTCCCGAACCATCGATAGCGGTTTCCGGCTACCCACCGGTACAGTGCATCGCGCCATTTCCGGGGAATTATCCGGAAGGAAAGGGCCAGCTTCCACGGCATTGGAAGCAATCCGGCCGTTTGCAGCACTGCTTCCGACTCCAGATATACCTTGTTGCGGTGGATGAGGACCACCGAATCCGTTTCCCGGGCGATGCAAAATTTCTTCATTAGTGCTTCTCCCGCTTCCGACTGCAAGGGGACATACCTGAATTTCCGCTGAACATCCTGCCGGAGCAAAAAGTCAACGCTTCCATTGCACAGATGGCAATACCCGTCAAAAAGAATTACCGGATGAGGAATCATAAAAATTGTAACGGACGGGGAGGAAAAGGGTTTAAAAAACGAAGGGTTAAAAAAAGAAAAGGGCAGCTCAACAGCTACCCTTTAATGTTAACCCCCAAACACACAAGCAATACAGAACGTATTGCACTACAAATTTAGTGCTAATATTAAGAATATCAAAAAAATTTCAGAAAAAATGATTTTTTTATCGTTCATTTATAGTAAAATAACCGGATTCCGGGTAATTACCGGGGATTTTTTCAACTTTTGGGCGCTTTCAATGTTTTTATTGCATAAAAATAATTTATAATTTATCGGAAATAAAAATTTTTTCGAATGAAACAACAAAAACCCGGAATACTTAAAATGGTCAGGGCGCCTTTTTTGAGTTCCATTATTGCCCCGCTGGTGGCGGGAATCCTTTTGGCCGGGAGCATCAACGGGCATCTGGATCTTCCCGGGGTGCTTCTTGTTTTCCTTCTGGGGATCGGGCTGCATGTGGCCACCAATGTTTATAATGATATTTACGATACGCTTCAGGGAACCGACAAGGTCAATGTTCACCGGAATGCTTCCAGCGGGGGGTCCGGGGTATTGCAGGACTTTCCGGAGCTGATGCCGCGCATGTATTTACTGGCCCGGGCGGGCCTGGTTCTGGCCCTTGTTGCAAGCACCGGGCTCATGTTTTTTGTTGACCCGGCCTTCTGGCCCCATCTGTGGGTTTTGTTCCTACTATCGGCTTTTTTCAGCAAGTATTATACTGCTCCTCCTTTTAAACTGGCCTACCGTGGCTGGGGAGAGGTGTCTGTATGGTTTGCTTTCGGCCCCATGGCGGTTTTAATTGCAGCGGTAAGCCAAAACATCGGTCTCCACCCCTGGATGATGCTGTTGATGCCGGTTACGGGACTGAGTACCTTGTCGATTCTCCTTGCCGGTCAGCTGATCGATGTAAAAGCCGACCGTGCGGGTGGAAAACACGGGGTTGCCTCCCGTTTGGGAACCCGTGCCACGGCCTGGATCTATCTTTTTGTCCAGGGAGGCATTCTGGTGAATGTATTGGTCCTTTTTTTCTTCCTTCCCGGCCAATCCTGGCCGCTCCTGCTGGGATTGATCCCCTACCTGCTTGTTTTTCCCCGTGCAGGGTGCATTATTTTTAAATTTCATGACCAGGAAGACCGCCTGAAGGAAGGGGCAAAACTGACGGTACTGACGCACCTGGGGTTTTCTGTCTTTCTGATTGCCGGGTTGGCGCTTTACTTTTTTTTAAGCCCGTAATCCGGCGGGAACTTCCGGCGGATCAGACCATCTCCAGTGCAAGCATGAATAGGGGGGCCGAGGAGGAACCTGCAATGTTGACCAGGTCATTGGGCGTCATTCGCTCCCGGGAGGCCGGCCGGGATGCGCGGAAAAATTTCTTTTTTAAAAGGCCCGGCTCAATGTAGGCCCCCAGCATCGAATCAACAAATGAAGCCAAAAAACCGGAAGCCGTGATCAGCAAAACGGAACGCACTTCAAAACGGTCAAAAAACAGGACCCAGGACACAGCGGCCGTGCTGAAAGAGGCTGCAAGTGCTGCCAGACTACCGGCAAAAGAAATGCCTCCGGAAATGCCTGCGTTCCTGATTCGGAGGTCGGCGGGCGAAAAACATTTTTTATTGAAAAGCGGCCCGATCTCACTTGCCCACGTATCGGCAGTTACCGCTGCCACCAAGGCGATAAAGAAAAAAATAAAAATTGCCTCCCCGGTAATCAGGTAAAATGCCGAACTAGCCGTGGCGGGGAGGATGTTGGCCCAAACCTGCCAGGCATTGCGGGGAGTGGAGATTTTTTCCCTGCCATTCACTGAAGCGTTTATTTTGGTTAGCACAACCGATGTGACAAAAAAGAAAAGGATCGGAACGGTCCATTCCACGCCTAAAAATCCGGAGAGGTATATTCCAAGCAGTGCGGCGAACATGCTTCCTGCCCGGGTCAGAACCCTCCATCGGAAAAGCAGATAACCGCCGGCAGCTATCAGGGGAATCAGAAAAAGGAGGAACAGGTAATCATCCGCCGTCCGGGTGGCCGTTATTCTGAAAAACAGGGCTGTACCCAGCGGGATGCTTAGATTGTCGGAACCCCGGAATGAGATGACCTCCATTGTTACAGCGATAAGGACCGCCAAAAGAGTGAATGTCGTGTTTTGCGTCAGGGAGTGCGGGAGCAAAAGCAGGTGGATGAGCCAGGCTGTGAAAGCGAAAGCAAGGACCCCAAATAAACTTTTCCGTTCGGGAGTGATCCGGAAATAGGTGTTTCCCTGGCGGATGTTCCCGGAGAAGTGGGCCGCTGTATCGGACAGGGTTACCAAAAGCAGGGCAATCCGGAAAAAAGGGGCCGGAGCATGGTATAAAACCAGGTGTGCTGCCAGTAAGCCGAGCGGAAAAAAAAGGGTCCCCCAGCTGCCGGGGGCGGTTTTGTGAAGAAGACGGAAAGCAGGAAGGGGGTAGGTTGCCAGGCTGAAAACAGCACCACCGGCAAGAATACCCAAAAGGATTTCCTTTTTAAGTATATAAGTCAGCGTCAGAACGAGAAGCCCTGTGAGCAGGTGGATCAGTTTCCGGTAAAGAATATCATTTTTTATCATGTGGCACCTTTTACCTGAGCGATACACCCCATAAAACAGTTTGAACGGGATGAATGTTCGCGGTTTTATTTATTGGTCCGGTAATCCTGGATCAGACCTTCCGTAAGCCAGTGCGCCAGAGCCTGCCGGTTATTGGGAACGATGAACCGCTGCTGGTCGCGGCGGTGATTCATGTTGCCCAGTTCGATGTAAACGGCTACCGGGTAGGTATGCTTGACAACATAAAGCCCCCTGGAGGAGACCGTCCCTTTATACCCCCGCCCGGGCTGGTGTTCCTGGTATTTTTCGCGGAATTTTTTCTGCAGGATCCGGCAGGCTTTATGCCCGTTGGAACTACGACGGTCGTGGTAAAAGAAGACATCGATGTTTTCCCCATGGGTGCGGGCGTCTATATGAATGGCGATCATTCGCTGGAAAGCTCCCTTGTTTTTCAGGTAAAGGTTGTTTACAGCCCGGGTCCGCTGCCGCAGCCTTCGCAACTGGTTGATGGGGATTCGCTGGTTGGGATAACACCGCTCGTCTTTATCGGGCCTCAGGTAGTTTTCTTCCCGTATCCCGTCATCCGGGTCGCGGGTGATCATGTAAACGGTTGCGCCGTTTTCGATCAGTTCCCGGCCCAGGCGCAGGGTAACATCGTAGGCATATTCATCTTCACACAGCATTTGGTTGTTGTAATTCCCGACGGCTCCGGGATCGGGCCCCCCGTGCCCGGCCATCAGGTAGTATACGGCACCCTCCAGGCGATCACTGCTTACCGTGATCTCTTCGTAATCTTTTCCGAAAATGGGAAACCGGACTTTCCGGGATCCGGAAGGATCCGGAGCTTCTGCATCCGTTCCGGGCAGTTGGTAGCTGACCCCTTCATACAGGACGTTCCCTTCTCCCAGCCGGTCTTTGTTCAGTTCGATAAAATGATCCCTGTATTTTGTAAACGAAAGTCCGTTCCGGGTAAGGATCCGGTAGATGCCTTCCCCTCTTTTGGCCGTGACTTCCCTGGGCTGGGAAAATAGCGCATGGGAAAAAAAGATTCCAATCAAAAAAATGGTGAAAGGAAGTCCCAAATATTTTTTTATATGTAAGTTTGGGCCGAACATATTGTTTTTTTTGCTGTTCTGTTAAGGTAGAATTTTATGTGTTTATCATTTTCGGTTTTTAAAAGTAACACATGGAACTTCCGTGAAGTTTTATAATACACCCGTGTGTTTATGTTATTCATGACCGTTTCATTTTTTATACGTAACAAACGTAATACAAAAATAATTGTAAGTATTAAGAATATTTTTTAAACATGCAACGATCTTTCACCCATATTGTGTTGATAACTTTGCTTTTTCTTTTCGCCTCCTGCCACACGGGGTATGAGAAAACAACAGTGGATCCCCGCAATATTTTCGTGGAGGGCAATTATTATTTAACTGATAGTCAGCTTGTTAAAATATATATGCCCTACAAGAGAAGGTTGGAAAATGATATGTCCCGGGTCATTTCAACAGCGGAAGAGAAGATGGTAAAAGGGAGGCCTGAAAGCCGGCTCACCAATTTTTTGGGTGATCTCTTGCTTGAGGAAGGCCGCAAAGCGATGAGAAAAGCGGGGAAGGCCGAAGGGCCCGATATTTCATATTTTAATTATGGCGGCATCCGTACCTTTCTTCCGGAAGGCGAAATTACGGTCGGAAAGATCTTTGAACTGATGCCTTTTGAAAATGAGTTGGTTTTATTACGGTTGAACGGGGAACAGGTCCGGCGTTTTCTGGATATTCTGGCGGCGAAGGGGGGCGACAGTGTCGGCGGGGTCCGGTTTCAAATTTCGGAAGGGCGGGCCACCGGCATAGAGATCGCCGGGAAGCCTCTTCAGGAGGAGGCTGATTACTGGATCGTTACCAACGATTATGTCGCTGAAGGTGGAGCCGGGATGGAGGTACTGACCGAAGCAGATGCTTTTTTTTCCACCGGCACAAAGATCCGGGATGTCATTATTTCTCATCTGGAAGCGAAGCAGGAAGCGGGAATAAAATTGAAAGGCCGGCATGACGGGAGGATTGCCTATGAATAGACGGAAGTTTATCAGGAATCTGGGGATTGGTGCTGCGGGATATGCCCTGGGAACGGCATCCGGTTGCGGACTGCAGGGACGGGATGACGTGATTACCATCACCGTGCTGCATACGAATGACCTGCACGCCCACATTGAACCCTTTGAAGGGGATGATCCCCGTTTTGCAGGACGGGGCGGTCTGGCGCGCATTGCTGCCATGGCAAAGGAGTTCAGGAAGCAAAACCCCAACACCCTGCTTTTTGATGCGGGGGATATGTTTCAGGGAACCCCCTATTTCAATTATTTTAAAGGGGAGCTCATGCTAAAACTAATGACCGCTGCCGGCTACGATGCCGGTACCATCGGGAACCATGAATTTGACAACGGACTGTCCGGTCTGCTGGAACCGCTTCCGAATGCAGGATTTCCCCTTATCTCATCCAATTATGATTTTTCAACCACTGTCCTGGCGGGGAAAATTCCCCGGTATAAGATTTTCCGCCGGTCCGGGATCTCTGTGGGCGTCTATGGCCTGGGAATTGAACTGGACGGACTGGTAAGCAAAAATAGTTTCGGAGATACCATTTTAAAAAACCCCCTGCAGGTGGCGCGCGAAATGGAAAATTTTTTGAAAAGGGAACAAAAATGTGACCTGGTGGTATGCCTTTCGCATCTGGGACTCGATTACCGGGGGGAAAGGATCAGCGACAAAATCATTGCTGCCGGAACCTCCATGACCGATTTGATTATTGGCGGGCATACCCACACCTGGCTGGAAGAGCCCCTGGCATTGGAAAACAGGGACGGGAAACAGGTAATCGTCAACCAGGCCTGGTGGGGAGGATTGGTGATGGGGAAAATTGATTTTACTTTTGAACCAACCGGCAGGAAAATAAAGGCGATCTTTGCCAAAAATATGATCTGAATTTCATCCGGGCAGGGGAGGGGAGCATTCCCCACCACATGAAAGGGCAGGGGGAATATTTTGCGGAAATACTCCTCTATGAAAGAAGGGAGGAATTATTCCTGTTCAGGAATCTATAATAAATTTATTTGTTAACAGTAATAAAATTATTTCGATGAATCTAGCATCCCGGTTTATTCGATTGGTGTTGTCCATTTCAACCGGTGTATTATTAAGCCTTTCCTGGCTTGGTTTTCCCGGTTGGTTGCTTTTTGTGGCACTGGTGCCCCTGTTAATACTGGACCGTTTTTTTGTGGAAAACAGAGCCGCCTATAAAAGCGTCGCTTTCTGGGGGCATGCCCTTCTGGCATTCCTGGTCTGGAACGGACTCACTACCTGGTGGATCTCCTATGCAACGCTTGCCGGTGCCTTCATGGCGATCGTGGCCAACGCATTCCTCATGTCCCTGGTATGGTGGCTGGCCCATACGGCAAGGCGCCGGTTTAATCCGGGACTGGGCTACGTGGCCCTGGTCGTTTTCTGGATCTCTTTTGAGTTTTTTCATTTCCACTGGGATATCGAATGGCCCTGGCTGATCCTGGGGAACGGATTTGCCGGCAATGTAAAAATGATCCAGTGGTATGAATTTACCGGGACCCTGGGGGGCACTCTCTGGATCCTGATCATGAATGTATTGATCTTTAAACTCCTCTTACTGTTATGGGAGCGGGTTCCTGTAAAAAGATTGATTTATCCCGGAGGCGCACTGCTTCTATTGCTTGTTCTTCCGGTGATCTATTCCTTCCTTAGGTACCATGCCTATACTGAAGCGGAAGATCCCGTCAATATTGTGATCGTTCAGCCCAGCATTGATCCTTATTCTGAACGTTATGACCGGCAGGCCGAAAATGAGAAGCTCCGGAAATTTTCCCGTTTGGCCGACGGGAAGACGGATGAAACGACTGATCTGGTCATTGGACCCGAGACCGTTTTTGAACGGTATCCGGACTGGAATGAAGCGCGCCTGCACTCCAATTTTCTGTTCCGGGAGCTTTCCGCATGGATGCAGCAATATCCCCGTGCTGAAATCATTTTCGGAGCATCTACCAGCAGGGTCTATAAGGATGCCGCAGAAGCCACCCCCACGGCCCGCCATGCCAACGATGTTTTTTACGATGTCTTTAATTCGGCAGTGTTTATCGGGCGCAACAGGGAAGCGCAGATCTATCATAAATCGATCCTTGTTCCGGGAGTGGAAAAAATGCCGTTTCGGAGGTATCTCGGAGTTTTAAATGATATTGTCATCGACCTGGGAGGGACTACCGGCAGTTTGGGCCGCCAGGCAAAGCCCTCCAATTTTGAACTGAAGGACGGATTAAAGGTGGCTCCTGTGATTTGTTATGAATCGGTTTTTGGCGAATATCTGACGAAGTTTGTTGAAAAAGGGGCCGGGTTGATCGTGGTTATTACGAACGATGGATGGTGGCGTAACACGCCCGGTTATAAACAACACCTCTCTTTTGCCCGCCTCCGGGCCATTGAAACACGGCGCAGTGTTGCCCGGGCAGCGAATACCGGGATCTCGGCTTTTATCAATCAGCGGGGCGACCTCCAGCAAGTCACCGGCTGGTGGACTGAAACAGCCATCAAACAATCGCTCAACGCCAACCGGGAGATTACTTTTTATGTGAAGCACGGCGATTTTATTGCAAGGATATCCCTCCTGATCGCAGGCCTGCTGCTTCTGCTTCTGCTGGTGCACCGTTTTATACGCTCCTGATTCCCGCCTTCAGGCGTAAACAAAAAAAATCCGCATCGATTCCGTTTGCGTAAAACCCCTGTATGACAGGATTTGAGCGCCTGGTTGTTCAAACGTCCACTG
>JAGYMR010000083.1 GCA_018400515.1 Tangfeifania sp. | reverse complement strand
TATCAGCCTGTCGATCCCGGCAGCCGAAAGGAGGTCGGCCACCAGTTTGGCCCCGATGGAGACCCGGGGTTTGTCCTTCCGGTCCTGCCGGGCAAAACCAAAGTAGGGGATCACTGCAATCACTTTATAAGCACTGGCACGTTTGGCCGCGTCAATCATTAAAAGCAGTTCAAGTAAATTGTCAGCAGGAGGGGTGGTGGATTGCACAATAAAAATATGCGACCCCCGGATGGTTTCCTCGTAACAGGGTTCAAACTCGCCATCGGCAAAAACGGGACATGATGTTAATCCCAGGTCAACATCCAGACTGTCGCAGATCTTTTCGGTGAGGTGCCGTGTGGTGCGGCCGGAAAAAATTTTTAAAGGATGGTTTTTGCTGCCCATTGCTATTTCAATTTGGTTTCTGTTTTGTACCCGGTTCAAAGATATGGCTTTCCGTCTTTTCATTTTCAGGGGTTTTAAGATAATAATTTTATTTTTAAAACACAATTATTGATTTTCACGATTGATTTGTTCAATGAACCGGAGCAGTTCCTCCCTCCCCTCACCGGTTACTGCTGAAAAAGAGAAACAGGGCGGTAGGGGATCCCAGGTTTCCTTCATCTTTTCCCGGTACTGCTCGATGTTTTGCTCCGTTTCTCCCGGAAGCAATTTATCCGATTTCGTAAAGATAACCGAAAAAGGCACCCTGCTGACTCCCAGCCATTCCATAAATTCCAGATCGGACTTCAGCGGGGCATGCCGGACGTCTACCAGCACAAAAAGGCAAAAAAGGTTTTGCCGGAGTAAAATGTATTTCCGGATAAATTGCTGCCAGTGCTTTCTCTCTTTCCGGGCGGTCCGGGTATATCCGTAACCGGGAAGATCGACCAAATACCAGGTATTGTTGATCAGAAAATGGTTGATTAACCGGGTCTTGCCGGGTTTTGCCGACGTTTTCGCCAATGATTTCCGGCGGGTAAGCCTGTTAATCAGCGACGATTTTCCCACATTCGACCGGCCAATAAAAGCGTATTCCGGTTTATCGGGCGGCGGACATTTTTCCGGATCGGTATTACTGATTAAAAACCGGGCTTCTTTTATCTCCATCTGGCAAAAATAGTGCTTTCACGCAATTGGGATCAATCCTCCTGAATAAATATTTCCAAAACTCTGACGTTCCCCGAAAGGGGATGCAGCCGCAAAGATTCAAGGCTTGCAGGGATTAATACGGTTTCCCCCTTCTCCACCTCTTCGGTACCGCCTTCATACGAAATGGAGAACCGGCCCTCAAGATTCATATAAATCACAAACGAATCGAGCTGGTGGTAATCTTTTTCCAGTTTTTCTGAAAAATCGATGACATTGGTAGTGAAATAGGGACAGCGAACGATCTCCGACGACTGGTTCTTTTCTGTTTTATAGCTCGTCTTGTAAACATCCTGATAACTGAAATCGATGGCATCAAGGGCCAGGTCGGTATGAAGTTCCCTTTTCTTTCCTTCGCTGTCTTTCCGGTCATAATCGTAAATCCGGTAGGTTATATCGGAAGTTTGCTGGATTTCGGCCACCAGCACCCCTTTGCAAATGGCATGGACCCTTCCGGCGGGAATGAAAAACACGTCGCCGGGAAAAACTTCTTCGTAACGCAACAATTCGGTCAGCTTCCCCTTTTCAAGAAATTCAAGGTATTTTTCGCGGGACACCGGTTGGCTAAATCCCGCATTGATCAAAGCCCCTTTTTCGGCATCCACCACATACCACATCTCTGTTTTCCCATAGGCATTATGCCGCTCTTTTGCCAATGCGTCGCCGGGATGTACCTGAATGGAAAGATCCGCATCGGCATCGATGAATTTTATCAGAAGGGGAAATTCAATTCCGTATTTCTTATAAACTTTTTCCCCGACCAGCTCTCCCATATAAACCTCGATCAGTTCCTGCAGGTTATTTCCCTGAAGGAAACCATTCCTCGCCACGGAAATATGCCCCTGAACAGCTGATAATTCCCAGCTTTCACCACAGTTGGTCAGGTCTCCGGAATCTTTGTTCAGCCTGGTTTTTAAACGGTTCCCCCCCCAGATCTTTTCATGAAAAAAGGGGGTGAATTTCAAAGGATATAATCCGGCCATAAACGATGATCTTTTATTTTTGCGACTCCCTGAATCCGGTTAAAACTTGTAGTCAACGGCAGCGCGTTCCACAGTTGTTTCTTTGATACGTTCAACCACTTTGAGATGGACCGGGTGAACCCGGTAGGCATCCAGATCCTGAAGCGTCTCAAAATGGGAAATGAGGGCAATGTCATAACTTTTTGTTTCCAGTTCGTAATTCACCCCCACTTCGAGGTGCCTGATGGTTTCAATTTTGTCTTTCAGTCCCCGGAGAAGGGATTCCAGTTCGCCCCTGATTTTCGCTTTTTCCTCCGGCGGGTAATCTTTCATTTTAAAAAGGACCACATGGTTGATCATAACGCCTCTATCTTTTTGTAAATTGAATTTTCACAGCAAGCAAAACAAATGTTCGTTCGAAGAAAGCGGCCGCAGAGGGCCGGTAAATCGTCTGCCGGTTTTTGCCGGGGACAAAAATAGTGTTTTATTCGCAGGGAAAAATTTTTTCAAACCGTTTCCAGGTGGTTGAAAAGTATTATTAACAATTAACTAAAAAGAAGTGGCCTGGTTTCTCCTGAAAGCAAAAAAAGAGACCAAAAAATCCGGCACATCGCTTCCTGTTATTATATTTGTATAAACCCCCCATGAGGGTTGAGGTTAAATTTTGAAGGTGCCCTATAAAAAAGGGAATGAAACGAGCATGTTCAGGAGATCACAAAAGGTAATGAATATAAAAGCGGTTTGGAACGGATTTAAGATCCTTCCGGCACTGAAGGCGAAAAAGTAAAAATTAAAAAGAGCAAAATGCTTATTATCGGCATTGCCGGGGGAACCGGTTCAGGCAAAACGACGGTGGTAAAAAAAATTACCGAAAAATTCACGGAAAAAGAGGTGGCCATTCTTTCACAGGATTCGTATTATTTCGACAGCAGCCACCTGACACCAGAGGAGCGAAAACGCAAGAATTTTGACCATCCCGATTCGGTGGAGTTTGACTTAATGATCGACCACATTGGGAAACTGAAGCAGGGGCAGCAGGTGAATGAACCCCTGTATTCGTTTATTTCCTGTTCCCGCCTGGAGGAGACCAAGCGGGTGGATCCCCGGGAGGTTTTGCTGGTGGAAGGCATTTTATGCCTGACCAATAAAATGCTGCGCGATTTGATGGACATCAAAGTATTTGTCGACTGCGATTCCGATATCCGGCTTTCGCGGGTCATTCGCCGGGACATTCATGAGCGGGGCCGGAATGTGGAGGAAGTACTTGCCCGCTATGAAAAAACCGTTCGGCCAAGCCACCTTCAGTTCATTGAACCGACCAAACGTTTTGCCGACATCATTATTCCACAGGGTGGCATGAATGAGGTGGCCATCAATATTTTAACAAATCACATCAACCACACATTAAATAACAATACATAAATGCTCAAGGATCTGAACATCGAAGAAATTCTTTTTATCGACATCGAGACGGTTCCACAGAAGCCGGAATACAGTGACCTGAATGAAAAATGGCAACAGCTCTGGGAACGCAAAATAAAAAACCAGGCGACTAAGGACGAACCGGCTGAAGTGCTTTACGACCGGGCCGGCATTTATGCAGAGTTTGGCAGGATTATCTGCATATCGGCAGGTTATGTATTCCAGAAAAAGGGAGAATCCCATTTCAGGGTAAAGTCCTTTGCAGACAACGATGAAAAAAAGCTGATCAGTGACTTTTTCCATGCGTGGGATGCCTTTTCGCGTGCCGGCAAAAAAAAACTCTGCGCCCACAACGGACAGGAGTTTGATTTTCCTTACATTGCCCGCCGGTCGCTGGTAAATAACCTTGTATTACCCCGGATCTTTGACATTGCCGCAGCCAAACCCTGGGAAATAAAGGAGCGGCTGATCGATACCCTGCAGCTCTGGAAATTCGGGGATTTTAAACACTATACCTCCCTCTCGCTGTTATGCGAACTGTTCAACATTCCCACGCCCAAGGACGATATTGACGGAAGCCAGGTTGCCCAAATCTATTGGGAAGAAAATGACCTGGACAGGATCATAAAATATTGTGAGAAAGACACGCTTGCCGTGGCCAACCTTTTGCTGAAATACAAGGGCGATAAGATCATTTCCCTGGAGAACATGGAGGCCGTATAGGTTAAAACTTCCGTATCCGCTCCATTTCGCGCTTCGAATCTTTTTGTTTGAGTGTTTCGCGCTTGTCGTAGATCTTTTTTCCCCGGGCAAGCGCAATTTCGAGCTTAGCAAGGCCCCTGTTGTTCAGAAACAACCGCACGGGTACAATGGTCAACCCCGATTCCTTAATTTTCCGCTCCAGTTTTTGCAGCTCTTTTTTGTTCAGCAACAGTTTCCGGTCGCGTTTTGCCGGATGGTTATTGTGAGTGCCCAGTTCGTACTCCGATATGTGTATGTTTATGGCGTACAGTTCGCCGTTGAAAAACCGGCAATAGGCATCGCTCAAATTGACCTTGCCGTTCCGGATCGATTTGATCTCCGTCCCGGCCAGTTGCATCCCCGCAACAAACTTTTCAAGCAGTTCATACTCAAAGTTTACTTTCCGGTTCTTGATGTTGATATTTGCTTTTGAATGTGCCACTATATATATGCCGCTAATAATTTTGAAAGAAAAATACTTAAAAAGCTAAAAACAAAAAAATTCACCAAAATGGTGATCATGCTGTATTTTCGCATCCCGCTTCCGGGAAAGTCCAGCATTTTCTTCGCCCCCAGCCAGAAAATATAACAACTGTAAAAGCCCAGCACGTCAATGACATACAAAAAGGGGAAAAGGCCGGTAACAATGGAGACAAGCAAAAGAGGCGTCATGGAAAAAAGCACCAGCCCTTGCGCTACCCTGTAATTCTTTTTACCTCCGAAGGTTTTCATTAATTCATTCGCGAAAAAAAACGAGGAAAAAAACGTAAGGGTGAAAAGGATGATCTCCCGGAAAGATTTCAACAGCGCATAGCCGGCATAAAAATGGTTGCTCCGCAGAAATTCCCCCAAAAATGCAGCCAGTGCAACAAAAAACAAAAAGGTGGAAAAATAGCCCACAAGAAACCTTCTGTCAGCGCAATCGCCCCGCTTATGATCCTCCCAGAAATCTTTTGGCCGCAGAATGACCGCATGTATGTGGTTCATCATTTGTTTGAATAATATGCCCATTATTTTCCATCGTTTCCCGGCAAAAATACAAATCTATTTTTTTTCGCCTCCAGCAGGTCAAACATTTTTTCGACCGACCGTATGCAGGCTTTTTCTGATTTCTCTACACTGTCAAACGTAAGAATGGCGTCTAAAATTGCTCCGTCGATCAACATCCCAAGGTTGGTGGGATTTTTCTTGTCCTTCAACTGTTTATCATATTGCCATTTTCGGTCGTTGCGGTAACCGAGAAGATAAAGGGCACACTCCCTGTCTGGCCGGTCTCATTCCACCCGGGAAATGAAGGATTCCTTTTTTTGAGGAAGGTGATTTTTCAAAGGGAAGCAATTTTTCCCGGCGGTTCAGCCGGAATTTCCGGGATTTTCGCTTCTTTCCTCCAGGATCTTTTTCAGTGCGAACATCTCATCCCGCAGGCGGGCGGCTTCAAGAAAGTCCAGCTCCCGTGCGGCGGACTTCATCTGCTTTTGGGTTTTTTCAATGGCTTTTTCCAGGCCTTCGATACCCATGTATTGTACCACGGGATCCGCTGCAAGATTTGGATGGCCGGTATCTGCGTATTCCGCGGGTTTCTTTCCGCTGCGGTACTCATAACCAATAATTTCACGCGTGGGTTTCACAATCGGGGTGGGCGTAATGTTGTTCTCTTCGTTGTATTTCAGCTGTTTTTCCCGCCGGTAGTTGGTAGCATCAATGGTTCGCTGCATAGAGTTCGTGACGGTATCGGCATACATGATCACCCGCCCCTCGAGATTCCGGGCTGCTCTCCCGGCGGTTTGGGTCAGCGATCGCTCCGAGCGCAGGAATCCCTCCTTATCGGCATCCAGGATAGCCACCAGGGAAACTTCGGGCAGATCAAGCCCCTCCCGGAGCAGGTTGATCCCCACCAGGACATCAAATTCTCCCCGCCGCAATTGTTCCATTATCTCCACCCGTTCCATGGTGTCGACATCCGAATGAATGTACCGGGTTTTAACGCCAACGTTCAGCAGGTACTTCGAAAGCTCCTCGGCCATCCGTTTGGTAAGGGTTGTTACCAGTGTTCGTTCATTCTTGTCGATCCGGAGGTGGACCTCATTCAGCAAATCATCGATCTGATGGTTACTGGGTCTGACTTCAATGAGGGGATCGAGCAAGCCGGTTGGCCGGATGATCTGTTCCACCACCACTCCCTCGCAGCGGGCAAGCTCATAATCCGCTGGGGTGGCACTCACATAGACCACCTGGTTCAGCAATGCTTCAAACTCTTCAAATTTCAGCGGCCGGTTATCAATGGCTGCCGGAAGGCGGAATCCGTATTCCACCAGGTTCACTTTCCGGGAGTTGTCGCCACCGTACATAGCCCGGACCTGCGGAAGGGTCACATGACTCTCATCGATGATGCAGATAAAATCCTCCGGAAAATAATCCAGCAAACAGAACGGCCTTGATCCGGGTGCCCGTCCGTCGAAATAACGGGAATAATTTTCGATCCCCGGACAATATCCGAGTTCCCGCATCATTTCGAGATCGTACTCCACCCGTTCTTTCAGCCGCCGGGCTTCCTGTTCCTTCCCAGCTTCATGGAAATAATCGATTTGCGCCACCAGATCATCCTGGATTTGCCTGATAGCGCTTTTCATTCTCGATTTGGTGGTCACAAAAATATTGGCGGGATAAATAACCGTTTCCTCCATTTGCCGGATGGTTTGTCCGGAAAGGGGGTCAAACGCGGCGATCTCTTCAATTTCATCGCCCCAGAAGACCACACGAACGGCTGTGTCGGCATAAGCGGGGAAAATATCCACCGTATCGCCGGTCACCCTGAAATTTCCCCGTTGAAAATCCGTTTCACTGCGGGAATACAATGCATCCACCAAATTCCGGAGCATCCCGTTCCGGGAAATAACCTGTCCCACTTTCAGCTGCGTAACATTGGCATGAAAATCTTCAGGATTCCCTATCCCGTAGAGACACGAAACCGATGAAACAACCACCACATCCTTTCTCCCCGAAAGCAGGGCAGAGGTGGTGCTCAGCCGGAGTTTTTCAATATCCTTGTTGATGGAAAGGTCCTTTTCGATGTAGGTATCGGTGGAGGGGATGTAGGCTTCGGGTTGGTAATAGTCGTAATACGAGACAAAATACTCCACCGCATTTTCCGGAAAAAACTGTTTCATTTCACCATAAAGCTGGGCCGCGAGGGTTTTATTATGGCTTAAAATAAGGGCAGGTCGCTGAACCTTTTCAATCATGTTGGCCATGGTAAAGGTTTTTCCCGAGCCGGTAACGCCCAGCAACGTCTGAAAACGATCTCCGTTTTCAATCCCCGCCGCCAGTTGCCGGATGGCTTCAGGCTGATCCCCGGTGGGTTGATACCCTGATTTCACTTTAAAATCCATAAAACACCAACTTTTTTCCTGTGAAAACGCTTTTCTGTTACCGCCGCAAACGTATATAAACGGGAAAATGATCGCTCACGCCCCCGTAATAGGTATCCCCGCCGTAAGTGGCATCAGGAGCGATCCCGCCATCATTTCGGCGGTATTCCATCCAGTCCTGGTGAAAAACAAACCCTTTCTTTCCAATGCATTGAAACCCCTTTTCATCCAGAAGTCCCGGAGAAACGATGATGTTATCAAGCATCGTCCATTCTCCCCGGTAATTGTAGGAACCTTTACCAGCAGAATCAGCCGGCCACATCAGGTTCACAAGGCCGTCGCCTGTATTTTCAGGGGAACCGGCTCCCAGCACCTGTCGTAAACTCTCATTATCCGGCTCATCGTTCATGTCGCCCATGACCAGGACGTGTGAACGCCGCCCCCGGCCGGCAAGTGAATCTATTTTCCTTTTCAGCACGCGGGCGGCATGGTTTCTTTTTGATTTTGTCTTTTCGACTCCGCCCCTGCGGGAGGGCCAGTGATTGACAAAAACATGAAGTTCCTCCAGGTTGCGGGTCCGTCCCCGTACATAAAGGATATCCCGCGTTGTGTATTCGGGGTCATCCGCAAACCGAACAGGAATGGCTGCATGCTCCAGCACTTTAAACGCAGAGGGCCGGTAGATCAGCGCACAATCGATCCCCCGGAAATCGGGGCTTTCATAATGGATCACCTGGTATTTTCCCCGGGCAAGCAGGCCGGTATGGATCAACTCGCTGACCACTGTTTTATTTTCAACCTCACACAAACCGACAATTTCCGGTAAGTCGCCCTCATTGATGGCACTGATGGCCCTTGCGACAGCCTGCAATTTATCCTTGTAACGAACAGCATTCCAGTTCTTTTCCCCCTCCGGGGTAAATTCGTTGTCGGCTTTGCCGGGAGCATCTTTCAGGTCAAACAAATTCTCCACATTATAAAAAGCAACGGTCATATTTCTCCGGGCCGCATTCTTCCAGGGAGCACACGAAACCGATAACAGAAGAAGGACAACCGTTAAAGAGCGAAGAAATATCTTTTTTAAATTTCCGGAACCCCGGCGGTCACTCCCTCTTATCAACTCAAGTCCTGTCATATTATAACGCTTTTCCAATGGTCACTTCATAATAATCGGTCACGAGGGTGGCCATCATCCCGGCAGCTTTCGCTGCACGGATGCCCGGCTCCCCGTCTTCGAACACCTGACAAACGGCAGGAGCCACCTTCATTTGCCCGGCACATTTTAAAAACGTTTCGGGATGGGGTTTCGGGTGCTCCACATCGTCGGCCGAAACAAGAATACGGAAATAGTTATCCAGCCCCAGAATTTCCAGTGATTTCCATGCCAGCCGCTGGTGCCCTCCGGTGCCTACAGCCATGGGTATTTTCCCGTGATACCGCTTTACCAGTTCCACAACAGGTTCCACCGGCTTCATTTTATGCATCATTTTTTCGTATTCCCGCTCCTTCTGATGAGCAACAGCTTCCGGATCCATCGATTTCCCGAACATTTCATTCAGTTTATGAATGGTCATGGCCGCAGGGACCCCGGCCAGTGTCCCGAAAAGCGCCGGTGTAAAATCTATTTCGTAATCGCGAAGCAGGTGTTTGTACGCCAGAAAATGCACGGGCATGGTATCCGCCAGGGTGCCGTCCAGGTCAAATATAAGTGCTTTCGCATCAGGATGGATGTCTAATTGATTCATATAAATATTCGTTAAATATATCGTTTTACAGTTCTGTTTGCAAAGCCCTGCAGGTTGTTTTTCAAGTCTTTCGCGCCCACCTGAATTAACCTCCTGCTTTTTCAGGATCACAATTCCCGCTCCCTCTCAAAAAGAACTCCCGGTTTCCGCAAATTTAAAATTAGCCGGGGGCACTTGTTCCCCTGTCCCGGAGATCAAAGAAACCAATTTACTGAAGGAGGTCAAAATTAAAAAATTACCTCCATTCATGGCAATCTTTTTGGAATTACGGAAAATTTATCAACTTTGTGTAAACTTTTCACGATGGATCAGAATGCCCTTTTGTACACCCTCCCCCAGTGGTTTGTGTTTACAGCATTCCTTGCCTCCGTTTACGGATGGGTGGAAAAGAAAAAGATCTTCAAGCTGGCGGGGCCGGTACTGCTCTTTATTTTTGGGCTTTATGCCGCCTACTCCATTTATTCAGGATCCTTTTCAGCATACAATTTCCTTACTCCGGAAGAAATTATCAGCCAGGAAATGGGCGAGGAGTTGTATGAGGATATCCCTTTTCAGGGAAAACTTCTTCCGGCATACTGGAGTTTTGTTGCAGCGGCCCTTTTTGCTGTCCCTGCCTTCTTTTTTGAGTTAAAGAAGAAGAAACCGGGCGGTCTCTTTT
>JAGYMR010000082.1 GCA_018400515.1 Tangfeifania sp. | reverse complement strand
TTGCAACGCCTTCCATCAGATTAATGTCTTCAAGGTCGCATTCAATGTTTTGGGCTTCCAGGCGCATCTTCAGCATTTGCGCTTTGGAATAGGGCAAAACAACAATTGTAAGCAATCTTTCTTCCATGATTTCCAGGTTTTTTATTGAACATTGTTTGTTACTTTATTCGTCAGCACCTGAAAATAAGTTACGTTAAACAGGGAAAAAATTAAAAAAAAGAACCCGGCAAACGGAGATCCTCCTCCGCTTCAGTTCCGGGGGTAAAAAGTTGCTTTCTTCGAATTAAATGCCGAAGGCCTTTTTTATGGGATCGATGTAATCGAGTTTTTCCCAGGGAAAGAGTTCCAGCTCCATTTCGGCTTTTCCCTGGTAGGGGGACTCAAAATTTTTGAATACTTTTTTGGATTTTCTGCCCATGTGTCCGTATGCAGCGGTTTCAAGGAAAATGGGTTTTCGCAGATTCAGTCGCTTTTCGATGGCGGCAGGCCGCAGGTCGAACATCGACTGGATTTTATCCGCAATCTGGCTGTCAGAGAAGTTGATATTTTTTCGTCCGTAGGTATACACATAGATTCCCACCGGTTCAGCCACTCCGATGGCATAAGCCAGTTGTACAAGGATCTCATCGGCCACTCCTGCCGCCACCAGGTTTTTGGCAATGTGACGCGCGGCATAAGCTGCCGAGCGGTCCACTTTGGAGGGGTCTTTGCCCGAGAATGCCCCTCCGCCATGGGCACCCCGTCCTCCATAGGTGTCAACAATGATTTTCCGGCCGGTCAGACCGGTATCGCCGTGCGGGCCGCCGATTACGAATTTCCCGGTGGGGTTTACGTGGTATTTGATATCCTCCCCGAAAAGTTTTTGCAACCGTTCGGGCAGTTTGGCTTTAACCCTTGGGATCAATATCTGGATGACATCTTTTTTGATTTTGTCCAGCATGGGGGCGTCGGCATCAAAAGGATCATGCTGGGTGGAAACGACAATGGTATGCACTTTCTGAGGGATGTTTTCGTCGGAGTACTCAACAGTCACCTGCGATTTTGCATCGGGCCGCAGGTACTTCATAACCTGCCCTTCCCGGCGGATCCGGGCCAGTTCTTTCAAAATTTCGTGCGACAGTTCGAGGGGCAGTGGCATGTAGTTATCCGTGTCCCTGCAGGCATATCCGAACATCATCCCCTGATCGCCCGCTCCCTGCGCTTCTTTATCGGTTTTTTCCACCCCCCGGTTAATGTCGGGGCTCTGTTCATGGATGGCCACCAATACGCCGCAGGAATCGCCTTCAAACCGGTAGGCCCCTTTGGTATATCCGATCTTGTTGATTACCTCCCGGGTGATCTCCTGGACATCCACATACGTTTTTGACTTTACCTCGCCGGCCACAATGACCTGCCCGGTAGTAACCATCGTTTCAATGGCTACTTTGGAATCGGGGTCAAAGGCCAGAAATTCATCGAGAAGTGCATCTGAAATCTGATCCGAGACTTTATCGGGGTGCCCTTCTGAAACAGATTCGCTTGTAAATAAGTAACTCATAATCCCAGTTTTTTACTGGTAAAAACCAGTATTGTTCAACAAAAAAATTTTGGGCTGCGGGATATCGGATTGAAGTCGTTGAAAAAGCGCGATTGTTTTAGCATTTTTTCACTGTGGTTGCAATCAATCTCAAATCTTTCCACGTAGCGGGTACAAAAATAATATTCCTGTGCCAGAAAAAAAAGAAAAAAAATTTTATTCTTTGAATATAGACCCATTGGTTGTTGGGGTTTATCCCATCAGGATATAATCTGCTCCTTCGCGGTAGCCTTTGTACTCCAGGAAATTTCCGATTTTTTGACGGGCCCCCGGCTTCGTTACCATGGGAACGATGAACAGCGCTCCGGGGGGAGGAACCCGTGAATAGTGCAGGGTGTTTTTCCGGGACGTTTTATTTTCCACGATATCGATGAATCCCCGGATGATCAAACCTTCGTTTTCCAGGAGCCTGGAACGCTGCCGTGTTTTTCGTCCCGCTCCCCAGATCCAGATGACCGGATGAAACGGGTTGTTCTTTTCCGACCATTTTTTAAAATAGGTTGCTTTTATCCGGAAGAAAGCTTCGCTTGAGTAGCGGTCATCGGTGCGGGTTAACCGGTTGGGGGTGTCGTGCCATTCCAGCAGGGGGACTTTCAGCTTTGCCATTTTTATTCCGGCCTCCAGGTAGCGCAACTGCATTTCATAATCCTCCGGGAAATCCCCCTGAAGGCATCCTCCTAACTGTTCGTAAATTTTTTTGCTCATGAGGATGGTCGGGTTGACCACCGGGATTTCGATAAACCGTTTCATCCCGATTTCCGCCGGGGCATGAAAGGAGTTTGACCAGGCGACAAACCGCCGGAAGCCCTCCGTGTTTTTCTGGCAGGGAACATATTTTACAGAAGATCCCACCAGCCCAATGCAGGGATTTTCCTTCAAAAAGCCTACTTGTTTCCGGAGCCTTTCGGGATGGGAATGGTCATCCGCGTCCATGCGGGCCAGAAAACGGCCGCGGGCCTTGCTCATTCCGCAGTTCATGGCGTGGGCCACCCCCTGCTTTTTTTCAGTGAGCAGGAATGCCCGGGCATCTTTTCGGGCATACCCCTGCGCAATTGCCCGGCTGCCATCGGTCGAATTGTTATCGATCAATAAAAGCTCAAAACCGGCAAAGGTCTGCTTCAGGATGCTTTCTATGGCCCGGGAAAGGGTGGGGGCGGCATTGAAAAAAGGCAGGATGACAGTAACTTCCGGGGGCATATTACCGGGTTAATTGTTGAAAAATGCTTTCGAGGTTTTGCTGTTTTTCCTGCAGGGTCAGAAGTGTAAGTCCCTTCTTTACCGCAAAGCGGAAAATTTCCGGGCGGATATCCGACTGTCCGTCCGACTCAACGATCCACTCCCCTCCGGCCGGGAATGCATTGGTAACCCCTCTCAGCGCGAGCAATGCTTCCTGCGGAATTTTCTCCCGAAAACCTGCCAGCACAACCTGGCTGTTTTGAAGCAGCCCGTTTTTTATTTCGGCGATGCTGCCATCGGCAGCCACTTTTCCTTTGTTAATGATTACCACCCGGTTACAGACCGCTTCCACCTCCTGCATGATATGGGAGGAGAGGATGACTGTTTTTTCCCTGCCGGTTTTTTTTATTAATTCACGGATCTCTCCCAATTGATTGGGGTCAAGACCGGTGGTAGGTTCATCCAGAATCAGGATGTCCGGGTCGTGAATGAGGGCCTGGGCAAGCCCAACCCGCTGGCGGTAACCCTTCGACAAAGCCCCGATCTTTTTATGCTGTTCATCTCCCAGCCTGACAAGATCAACCATTTGATCCACCCGCTGTTTTTTCCGGGGTAACCGGTAAAAGCCTGCAGCCAGTTCAAGGTATTCTCTAATAAACAGGTCGGGGTAAAGGGGATTGTTTTCGGGCAGATAACCGATATTTTTTCGAATTTCGATGTTATCCGCTGTAATTTTGGTATCATCAATCCACACTTCGCCTGCATCGGCCGGCAAAAATCCCGTAATGACCTTCATTAATGTGGACTTTCCGGCACCGTTGGGACCCAGAAAACCCAATAATTCTCCCTTCTCTACCGAAAATTGCACGTTGTCAAGGGCTTTTTGCTTTCCGAAAAATTTGGTTATATTTCTGATTGCTATGGTCATGCCTTTTTATTGTAAACAAAAATAATTGAATCTTTTTAATTTGGAAGCAATCACGTAACTTTGCACATCAGCTTAGCAGATAAAATTAATAAAACAAGCATTGTAACAGTATTAGATTTAAACAGAAGCATGAAAATTTTCCGGGTGCGTTTTGCCGGAAGGGGGTTTTTTTCGCTCCAGAATGTGACCGTTAAAAATTTTTTTCAATGAAACGGTCATGGCAAATGCTATCAGCCCGCAGCAAGAACATCTTCCATGTGGATTTTATGAGTTAACGCTAATAATTGAAAATACGTACGAATGAAAGATCGTCATTTTAATTATATTACAGATCTGACCCGGTATCAACGACAAAATACGTGGGAAGTGGATGTCGGTGGTGTCCCGCTGGGGGGAATCAATCCCGTCCGCATCCAAACCATGACCGATACCAGTACAAAGGACACTGAAGCAACGCTGGAGCAAATCAAATCAATTGCTGCAGCGGGGGCCGATTATGTACGCGTGACCGTAAAGGGGGTTAATGATGCCAAAAACCTGAAGCATATTGTTAGCGGAATGAAAGCGCAGGGGCTTTCCATCCCGCTGATTGCCGATATTCATTTTAATCCGAAACTGGCGGAAATTGCTGCGGAGCATGTGGATAAAGTGCGGATTAATCCAGGCAATTTTTACGATAAAAGGGCCAATTTTAAAAATAAAATCTTCAGTGACGAAGAGTATAAAGATGAATTGCAGAAAATTGAAAAGCAGTTCATTCCTTTTTTGCAGTTTATGAAGAAGACCCATACAGCCCTGCGTATTGGCGCTAATCACGGTTCCCTTTCCGACCGGGTAATGAGCCGTTTTGGGGATACCCCCACCGGAATGGCAGAATCGGTTCTGGAGTATCTTCGCATTTGCCGGAGCGTTGGTTTTGACCATGTGGTGGTGTCCATCAAGTCGAGCAACACCCGGATGATGGTCTATACGGTACGGCTGCTCAATTATAAAATGCGGCTCGAAGATTTGAAATACCCTATTCATCTGGGAGTTACCGAGGCCGGTGAAGGGGAAGACGGACGTATAAAATCGGCGGTGGGGATTGGAGCACTGCTTTCCGATGGTATTGGGGATACCGTTCGTGTTTCCTTAACGGAAGACCCGGTGAAAGAGATCCCGGTGGCGCAAAAACTGGTTCATCACTTTAATTCCTACCAGAATCATGAACCCATTACTGCCCCGCTGTTTGCCCAGACAAATCCCTTTGAATATGAGCGGCGTTCAACGCGCCCTGTCCTGAACATGGGCGGGGAGGAACTGCCTGTGGTTGTCGCTGATCTGGGCGATCGCTCCCTGAACGAAATGATCCCGGTGCGCGGGAAACTGGTTCCGGATTATTTCCTTTCGGGCAACAAAATTTTGGATATCAACGGGGAAAGCTATCCTGTCATTTCACTGGAGGAGTACCTTTTTGAAAATATCCGGTGGGGACGCATCAAATTTATCCGGACCAATAAAATGGAGTTTGACCGTTTTATGGAAAAGAACCCCGAGATTATGATGAAATTGAAGCAGACCCGGAAGACTGTGCTCATCCTGGAAAGTTATAATAAAAACCCCATGGCCGAACTCCGTGCCTTTTTTATGTCGCTCGAATCGCATATCTGGAAAGTGCCGGTGATCCTTTACAGGAGATATAATGAGAGCAACCTGGAAGATTTGCAGATCAAAGCTTCGTCCGACCTGGGCGGTTTGCTGATCGATGGCTATGGCGACGGTTTGTGTATCTCGAACGACAGTATTACATTCACCGAACTGAAAGACCTTAGTTTTGGCATTCTGCAAGCCAGCCGGATGCGGCTGACAAAAACCGAATTCATCTCCTGTCCGGGTTGCGGCCGTACCTTGTTTGACCTGCAAGCAACCACCCTGAAAGTGAAGGAGCACTTTAAGCATCTCGATCATTTAAAAATCGGAATAATGGGATGCGTTGTCAACGGCCCCGGTGAAATGGGGGATGTTGATTACGGTTTTGTTGGCGCGGGTGTCAATAAAGTGACCCTTTACAAGGGGTTACGGCCGGTTAAGCGGCATATCCCCTATGAAGATGCGGTGGAAGAGCTGGAATTGCTGATCCGTGAAAACGGCGACTGGAAAGATCCCGAAGAATAGGGTTTCTGGCTTCATTGGGCTCCCCACCTTACTGTCCGGGGATACCGACGGAGTTTTTATTCCTAAATACCTCAAAAAGTAAAGAATACCAAAGAAGCATATTTTGGCACAAAAAAATATACCTGAAGAGTTTCCGCAGGAAACCGGAAATAACAACCAGGACAAAAGCCCTGCAGCTTCAAGCAGGGGAAGTGAGAAAAAACAGGAACCAGGGGGTGGAAAAAAGGGAAATCCGCTGCTGGGAGCGTTTCATACGCCCCATGAAACAGCGCCTTTTTCTGAAATCCGGACCCCCCATTTTTTACCGGCATTTAAGGAGGCTATCCGGCAGGGAGAAAATGAGATCAGCGAAATTGCTGAAAATCCGGCTCCCCCTACTTTTGAAAACACCATTGAAGCGCTCGGGCGGTGCGCCCGGTTGCTCCGGCGGACCGAGGGAATCTTTTTTAATCTTCTCCATGCCGAAGCTTCGGATGAACTTCAACAAGTGGCTCAGGAGGTTTCCCCTTTGCTGACCCGGTTTGAAAACGACATTACCCTGAACCCGGGGCTTTTTGACCGGATACAAGGGGTATATGCACGAAAAGAGCAACAGGACCTTACTCCTGAACAACAAACGCTCCTTGAGCATACCTACCTGGATTTTGTCCGGCAGGGAGCAAACCTTCGCCCGGAGGAGAAGGAGAAATTCCGGGAAATAACCACCGAATTGTCAAAACTCACCCTGAAGTTTGATGAGCATGTGCTGAAGGAGACCAATAAATATGAGAAGCACATTACCGAAAAGGGGCGTCTGTCTGGGTTGCCGGAAAGCGCTGTGGAGGCGGCTGCCGAAAAAGCAAAAAGCAAAGGAAAAACAGGATGGGTTTTCGATATTACCATGCCCGGTTACCTTCCTGTAATGAAGTATTCCGATGACCGGGAGCTGCGGGAAGAGCTGTACATGGCTTATATGTCCAAAGGATTTAAAGGCGATCAGCTGGATAACCGGGAAATTGTCAGAAAAATTGTCAACCTGCGGCTGCAACTGGCCCGCTTGCTTGGCTATAAAAATTATGCCGCCTATGTGCTCGAGCGGCGGATGGCTATGAACAACAAGGAGGTTTACCGCCTGCTCGATGATCTTTTTGATGCCTCTTTCGGAGTAGCTCAAAAAGAGAAAGCAGAAGTCGAAGCCTTTGCCCGGGAAACCGGGTTCGAGGGGCAGATCATGCCCTGGGACTGGAGCTATTTTAGTGAAAAACTGAAGATCCGCACCTTTAAACTGGACGACGAAATGGTCAAGCCCTATTTTGAATTGAACAAGGTCATTGACGGGGTGTTTGGCCTGGCAACCCGGCTTTTTGGAATTTCTTTCACTCCCGGTAACGCGATCCCGGTTTACCATGAAGAGGTCCTGCCCTACGAAGTGTGGGACAGCGACGGGAAATTTCTGGGGGTTTTATACACTGATTTTCATCCCCGCCCCGGGAAGCAGGGAGGTGCCTGGATGAACGACTTTAAAGGGCAGTGGAAAGAAAACGGAAAAGATTCCCGGCCTCATATTGCCATTGTTATGAATTTCTCCCGTCCGGCCGGAACGAAACCTGCCCTGCTTACGTTCCGGGAAGTGGAAACCTTCATGCATGAGTTTGGACATGCCCTGCACGGCATGTTGTCCGATGCCACCTATCCCGGCTTGGCCGGAACCAATGTTTTCCGCGACTTTGTTGAACTTCCCTCACAGATCATGGAGAACTGGGGCGTCGAAAAGGAGTTTCTTGACTGCTTTGCCCGCCATTATGAAACCGGGAAAGAGATCCCGCAGGCCTTGGTGGAAAAGCTGAAAGATTCCCGGAATTTTCTCGCCGGTTATCAGTCCGTTCGTCAGCTGAGCTTTGGGTACCTTGATATGGCATGGCATACATTGGAAAAACCGTTTCAGGGAGACGTGAAGCGTTTTGAAGAGCAGGCCTGGAAGAAGACCCGTCTCTTCCCGGAAATTGAGGAGGTTTGTATGAGCACCCAGTTCGGGCACCTTTTTGCCGGGGGATATGCCGCCGGATATTATGGGTATAAATGGGCGGAGGTGCTCGATGCCGATGCCTTTGCCCTGTTCCGGGAAAAAGGGTTGTTCAATACGGCAGTTGCTGCCTCCTTCCGGAAAAATATCCTGGAAAGGGGGGGGACGGAGCATCCGCTGGTTTTGTACAAGCGGTTCCGTGGAAAGGAGCCCTCCATCGAAGCTTTGCTGATCAGAAGCGGTTTAAAATAAATACCGCCGTTTTCCGCTTTAGAAAAAGTCATTGTAATCGGCCGGAGTTGCTTCCTCAATATCTTTTCCGTCGCAATCGAGGTTAATATTGAAGTTGGCCGGTTTCTTGAATTTCATGTCTTCCGTAATGCCCAGCGATTCGTCGGCAAGCACTTTTTTCATGAAATAACCCCAGATCGGGAGGGCCATGTTGGCTCCCTGGCCGGATGAAATGGTGCGGAAATGGATGCTCCGGAGGTCGGCCCCGGTCCATACACCGGCAGTCAGTTTTGGGGTGATTCCCATGAACCATCCGTCGGCATGGTTCTGGGTAGTTCCGGTTTTTCCGGCAATGGGCATTTCAAACTTGCCGTACCCTTCCCGATTTCGCAAGCGGATTCCGGTTCCCCCATCTACGACACCTTGTAGCAGGTTGATCATCAGGTAGGCGGTCTGAGCATCAAATGCTTCATTCCTTTCGGGCTGGAAACTGGCGATGACATTGCCGTACTGGTCTTCAATCCGGGTAACAAAATAGGGTTTTACAAATACCCCTTGGTTAGCATAGGTATTGAAAGCGCCCACCATTTCGTAAAGGGAAATATCGGAGGTCCCCAAAAACATGGAGGGTACAGGATCAATGGGGCTGTATATTCCCATGCGCCTCATCACCTTTGCCATGGCCTGGGGGGTAAACTGTTTCATTACCCAGGCCGAAATTTTATTGCGTGACTGGGCAAGTCCCCATTTCAGGGTTACCAGCTTCCCTTCATTTTCTTCATCGTGTTCGGCATCTTTGGGTTCCCAGATAGTCCCGTCGGGCATTTGAAACTGCTGGCTCACATAAGGTACCTTGGTACACGGCGTCAGCCCGTTTTGCATGGCCAGCGTGTAAAGAAAAGGCTTCACTGTGGATCCTACCTGGCGCTTCCCTTCTTTTACCATGTCGTACATGAAGTGTTTGTAGTCGGGCCCCCCCACATAGGCTCTGACTTTACCGGATTCGGTCTCCATGGCCATGAAGGAGGACCGCAGGTAACGCAGGTACCATTTAATGGAATCAATGGGTGAAATGAGGGTGTCAATCTCTCCCTCCCACGAGAAGAGGGTCGTCTCTACCGGTTGTTGAAATATTTTTTTGATTTCCCTGAAATTTTTCCCCTTCTCCCGTAAAACACGGAACCGCTCACTTTGCCTGATCTCCCGGTCAATTAAGTTTTCCACCTGCTCATTGGTCATATTATTGCCGAAGGGAGGATTGTTTAAATATTTTATCCCGCTGTCGAATTCCGGCTGAAGGTTGTTTTTCAGGTGGTGCCTGAGCGATTCAACTGCATACCGCTGCATGCGCGAATCGAGGGTGGTGAAAATTTTCAGTCCGTCGGAATAAAGATCATAACGGCTCCCGTCGGGTTTGAGATTTTTGTTGCACCAGCCGTATAACGGATTGGTTGCCCATTCGGCCGAATCTTCCCTGAACTTCTGCATTTGCCAGGAGGCGTAGTCGCTTTTTTCGGGTTTGTCCGCCGTGAGTGTAAGCCGTAAATACTCCCTGAAATGGGGTGCTGGTCCGCTTTTGTAATCCACTTTCTGGTATCTTAAGTCCAGGGGAAGTTGTTTTACCGAATCCCTGGTCGTCTTATCGATGTAACCGTATTTCTCCATCTGATTGAGGACGACATTCCGCCGGGTTTTTGTAAGTTCGGGACGGCGGACCGGATTGTAGAGGCTGGAATTTTTGGCCATCCCGACCAGCATGGCCGACTGGTGCAGCTGCAACGAATCGGGGGGGATACTGAAATAGACATTGGCCGCCGATTTTATTCCTACTGCCAGGTTCAGGAAGTCGTATTTATTCAGGTACATTAAGATGATCTCTTCTTTCGTGTAACTCCGCTCAAGCTTTACAGCGATCACCCACTCTTTGAATTTTCTGAAAACAAGTTCCCAGAAGGAGGAAAAACTGGAACGGGGGAAA
>JAGYMR010000081.1 GCA_018400515.1 Tangfeifania sp. | reverse complement strand
ATGTTTTACAGGGTGAAGGGGATCAAAGAATCTCCCTGCTGGAACGGGCCCTGCAACACATTTCCGCCACCGCCGCCTACGCTATTTTTTACGGAGAAGGACGCGACCGGTACGATGTCCGGGGACGCACCGCCCATGAAAGCATCTTCAACATCAACGACGGGAATTACCGTTGCCCGAACACCCAACAGGGATATTCAGGTTTCTCCACCTGGACCCGGGGGCTTGCCTGGGCGATGCTGGGATTTCCCGAGGAGCTCGAAGCCCTTGAACAGGTGCCTGATGCAGAACTGGTCCCCCTGGGCGGCCGGGAAGAAATGGAAGCAATGATGCTGAAGGCGGCCCGGACCACCTGCGATTTTTATATCAAAAATACAGCCGCCGACGGCATTCCTTACTGGGACACCGGAGCCCCCAACCTGCACAAAATGGGCGATTTTCTGAACCGGCCTGCCGACCCTTTCAACTCGTACGAACCGGTGGACAGCTCGGCTGCAGCTATCGGGGCACAGGGGCTCCTGCGCCTGGGAAGCTATCTGGAGAAAAAAGGGGAAAAAGAAGCAGCCGAAAAATATTTTCAGGCGGGATTAACTGTGATGCAGTCCCTGCTGGATTACCCCTACCTGAGCACAGACCCCCGTCACCAGGGGTTGATCCTGCACAGCATTTATCACCAGCCCAATGGCTGGGATCATGTGCCATCCGGACAAAAAATTGCCTGCGGGGAGTCATCCATGTGGGGCGATTACCATGTCCGTGAAGCAGCCCTTTTCCTGCAGCGAATCATAAAAAATGAACCCGGCTATACCTTTCTGGGATGCCTTTCCTGACCTTTTCCCAAAATAAATAGAAGGCTTAAACAACCAAAATTTAAAGCATGTTCATCATTTTTTGCACATTCTATCAGTAAGTCACTTATAATAACCATTGAAACATTACCGATAAAAACAACGCCATGCCCCGGGAACTGAACGACTTATCGAAACTCTGCCTCCACACCATCACCAACAAACCCTGGGATTTTAAACAGTGTGTTAAAAACTACAGTGCTGCGGGGATCCATGGAATCACCCTCTGGCGGAATGTTCTGGAGGGGAAAAACCTGAAAGAGGCCAAAGCCCTGTTGGATGACCATGCCATGCAGGTGGTCTCGCTGGCGCGGGGAGGATTCTTTCCCTCCGTAGAAAAAGCGGAACGGGATACAGCGATCGCCGAAAACCTCCGGGCCATTGAAGAGGCCGCTGCTGTTGATGCCCCCCTCCTTGTACTGGTGTGCGGAGCAGACGGGCGGCAGTCGCTGGAGGCATCACGCGAACAGATAACAGAAGGGATCCGGAAAATCCTTCCCGCGGCAAAAGCTGCCGGGGTGAAACTGGCCATTGAACCGCTTCATCCGATGTATGCCGGCGACCGTTCGGCCGTCAATACCCTCGCACAAGCCAACCACATGGCCGAAACGATCAATGATGATTTTGTGGGAATCGCCGTGGATGTTTACCATCTGTGGTGGGACGATAACCTCCCCCGGGAAATCAAACGATGTGGAAAAAACGGCCACCTGCACGCTTTTCATGTATCCGACTGGAAGGTGCCCACCACCGATTTCCTGAACGACCGGGGGCTGATGGGCGAGGGATGCATCAATCTGCGTGAAATCAGGGGTTGGGTGGAGGATGCCGGCTTCAGTGGTTACAATGAAGTGGAAATTTTTTCCCGAAAATTCTGGGCAACCGATCAAAATGCCTATCTTGAAAAAATTAAGGAAGCCTACCTGAATTTTACCTGAAACGGGGTGGGTAACGTTATCTTACCGGCATCCCTGCAAACCGGGACAATTATCAAGGCTTACCGCAATAAGAAAAAAAATAAACGAATCCAGCATGTATCATAAAGTTGGAATAATCATGAACGGCGTGACCGGCCGGATGGGAACCCACCAGCACCTGATGCGCTCCATCGTTGAGATCATCAAACAGGGCGGAGTCCGGGTGAATGATTCCGAATTTATCCTCCCCGATCCCGTATTGGTCGGGCGGAATGAAGCCAAGCTCCGGAAACTGGCTGAAATGTCAGGAGTAAAAAAATGGACCACCAATCCGGAACCGCTTTTCAGCGACCCCCATTACTCCGTATATTTCGACGCGCAGACCACCGGCCGGAGGCCCGAAGCCATTAAGCGGGCCGTAAAAGCAGGGAAACACATTTATTGTGAAAAACCGGTCGCCACCCAGACAGCCACGGCCCTTGAACTTTTTAAAATCTGCGAAGAAGCAGGCGTTAAGCATGGGGTGGTGCAGGATAAACTCTGGCTTCCGGGACTGATCAAGCTGCAACGGCTGAAAGAGAATGATTTTTTTGGAAAGATCCTTTCGGTGCGCGGGGAGTTCGGCTACTGGGTATTCGAAGGGCATACCGTGCCTTCACAGCGCCCCAGCTGGAACTACCGCAAGGAGGATGACGGCGGCATTATTGCCGATATGCTTTGTCATTGGCGCTATGTACTGGATCACTTATTCGGAAAGGTGCAAGGGGTCTTCTGCATGGGAGCCACCCACATTCCTGAACGGATCGATGAACAAGGCAATCCCTACCAATGCACCGCCGATGATTCCGCTTATGCTACTTTTGAGCTGGAGCACGGGATCATTGCTCATTTCAACGCATCGTGGACCACGCGGGTCCGACGCGACGATCTGCTTACCCTTCAGGTAGACGGAACCAAAGGTTCGGCGGTTGCCGGACTGCGGGAATGCCGCACCCAGCACTACGGGAATACCCCCCGGCCGGTCTGGAACCCTGATATCCCACAGCCCATCAACTTTTTTGAAGGATGGAACACCGTTCCCGACCAGGAAAATTACGAAAATGCCTTCAAAGCCCAATGGGAACTATTCCTCAAACATGTGGTAAAAAATGCACCCTTCTCCTGGAACCTGCTGGAAGGTGCCAAGGGGGTTCAGCTGGCCGAAAAAGGCATGGAAAGCTGGAAAAAACGCACATGGATGGAGTTGCCTGAAATCCCATAACGATCATACCAAGATGGACAAAACAGCACTTATTACCGGTGGATCCCGGGGCATCGGACTGGGCATTGCCAGAGAACTGGCCCGGGCAGGTTTCAATCTGGCCATTAACGGAATGCGGGATGAAACATCCGTGCAACCGGTGCTCGAAGAATTGCGGGCATCGGGCTCCGAAGTGATCTACGTTCAGGGAGATGTTTCCAAAGCAGCGGACCGGCAGGACATATACAGGGAAGTCCTTGCCCGACGGGGCCGGCTGAACGTGCTGGTAAACAACGCCGGCATCTCTCCCCGGGAGCGGAAAGACATCCTTGAAGCAACCGAAGATATTTACGATGAAGTCATGGATGTGAATTTAAAAGGGCCCTGGTTCCTGACCCAGCTTTTTGCCAACCACATGGTATCCCGGAAAAAAGAAGATCCGGCATTCTCCTGCTGCATCATCAACATCTCCTCTGTTTCGGCAACAATGGCGTCGGTGAACCGGGGCGAATACTGCATTTCAAAGGCGGGTATTGCCATGGCAACCAAGCTTTGGGCCGCCCGGCTGGGAGAATTTGACATTCCCGTATATGAAATTCAGCCGGGCATCATAAAAACCGATATGACCGCGGGAGTTACTCAAAAGTATGACCGGTTGTTTGCGGAGGGGTTAAGCCTCCAAAAGCGCTGGGGGCTTCCCGAAGATGTCGGAAAAGTGGCAGCAGCCATGGCCTCCGGAATGCTCCCCTATTCCACCGGTCATGCAGTCATGGTGGACGGAGGAATGACCATACAACGGTTGTAATCAGAAGGCAGGAAGCCCTTCCGGGGCAAAAAGACAGTAATAACCCAACAATAAAAAAATGCAAAAGCAACCTGATAAAAGAAAAAAGATCTACTGGAGGATCACTGCTGCCGTGGCTTTTATTCTGGTCGTGATCACGTTCACCCCGCTGGTCATCTCCCCGGGAAAAACAGCACCCCGGCTGTTCTGCATGCCCTACACCCTGTGGATAAGCATTTTAATTACCATCGCACTGGTCATTCTGACATACATTGGCGGGAAAGTGCATTTAAACGATGATTGAATTCTGAAACCTGAATAAAAACCATGCTAAAATACCTTTTCATTGTCGGGGCCGTTTATATTTCCATTCTGTTTCTCCTCTCCTGGCGATCGCGGCGGAAAATAAAGTCCAACGAAGACTTTATGATGGCGGGCTCCAATGTCGGACTTGTACTGGGGTTTATGACATTTGCCGCCACCCTTTTCAGCACCTTCACCCTCATGGGGATGCCCGATTTTTCCAGGACACATGGCATTGGTGCCTGGATATTTCTGGCTTTTTCCGATGCGGCCATGGTATTTCTCATTGTCTGGTTTGGGTATCACCTCCGGAAGAAGGTTGCTGAGAAAGGGTTCCGGGGGATGTCGGGGTTGCTTCAAAACTGTTATCAAAACAAATGGGCCGGCTACATCTACTTCCTGGGAGCATTTATTTTCCTTGTTCCCTATGTGGCCATCCAGATCAGGGGAGTTGCTATTTTCCTGGTGCAGGCCTTTCCGACTGCCCTCCCGGCCTGGAGCTGGTCGCTGCTGATTGTGGTGGTGATGTTGCTGTATTCTGAGCTGGGCGGATTAAAAGCTATCATTTACGCCGATTTCATGCAGGGCACCCTGCTGCTCATTGTGGTTTGGGTGATCGCCTTTACCTGCCTCAACTACTTGGGCGGCTGGGCGGAAATGTTCTCCCGGGTGGAAACCGCCCGGCCGGCATTGCTTTCAACGCCCGGTCCCCGGGGACTGTTAAACGCCCAGTTTTTAATCGCTTCTTTTCTGGCCATTTTGATGATTCCGGTCACCCAGCCCCAACTTTCCACCCGGCTGGTAATCATGAAAAACACCCGGAAAATGCACCGCATGGCAGTAGCAGTAGGAACTTTTGCCATTCTGGTGATTTTCCCCACCATCATCATAGGATTGTACGGAGCGCTCCTTTATCCGGATGCTTCTGTCCCTGACTTTCTCGGGCATGTGCTGCTCCATGACCAGGCCGGGATCATTGGAGCGGCTGCGATCATTGGCCTTTTTGCGGCAGCCATGTCGACCTCCGATTCGCAGCTTTTTGCCCTGGGTAATGAACTGCGCGGACTGGTCAGTAAAAAAAGGAGCGAATCCCTGCTGCCCATTCGCATCGCCATTATCATTTTTGCAGTGGCTTCACTGGTCTTTTCGTTGCTCTCCTCCGACCAGCTTGTATTGCTGGCCCGGACAAGTTTTGCAGGTACAGCGATGACAGGCCCGTTGGTAATCCTGGCCATCCTTACCAAAAAACCCCAGGGCTGGTTCATGATCCTCATGTCGGGATTAGGACTGGGCGCTTTTATTCTTTCCCAGACAGGAATTCTTCCGGCAAATGCCGGTCCCTTCCGCACCGACCTGTTTTTGATGATCCTCCTGACACTGGCAGCCCTTGGCAACTTCCTGGTAAAGCAACAATTCCGGAGGAGCCAGCAGCAAAAAGCCAATCCCTGACGGCCCCCTGTGGCTGAAAATATTCATCCTCCGGAGTGTTCCTGCCATGGGAATCCCCTTTGGCCTTTCTCTACGCTTTCACCGGGAAGGGGCTGAAAATCAAATGACAGAAGCGGAAATGCCATCGCCCTTCTCCCGGAATCCGGAACCCGGAAAACAATCATCCTTTTCCCTGCTTATTTGTAGCTTTTTTCCTCAAATGGGAAAAATTTCCACATAATTCCAGTAACGTTCAGCCCATCCGGGGGGAGTAAAAGGATTGCCCCGAAAACACACAAACATTTGTAAACCAGTATAATAAATAAAAAAAAACCTCTGCAGGCCGTCATTTTTGTCCAATTCTTGTGTTTATATCAACACATGAGGAAGGGGCATCCTGTTCTTTCCGGGAGCGGGCACTACCACCGCATAGCCCCATTGTTTAGGCGAAAGCAGGAAAAAATCATAAGGGTTCCGGGATACGCCTTTGAAAAAACAAAAAAACAGATAAACGCCATGAAAAAAAATTTACTTCCCTTCATTTTCTTTATTATACTGTTATTGGCCGGGCCATTTGCGACGAGAGCCCAATACTTTGGAAAAAACAAAGTCAATTATGAAGTTTTTGATTTTAAAGTGTACGAATCCCCGCATTTTAAAATTTACCACTATACTGAAAATCAAGAACGGATCAGGGAGTTCGCACAGCTATGCGAGCGATGGTACCTGCGCCACCAGAACATATTCCTTGATACCCTCAAAAAGAAAAACCCGGTCATCCTTTACAACAACCACCCCGATTTTCAACAGACCACCGTGATCGGGAGCCAGATTGGCGTAGGAACCGGCGGAGTTACGGAAGGATACCGGAAACGGGTGGTCATGCCGTTTTCTCCTTCGAACAGTGAAACCAACCACGTGCTGGGACACGAGTTAGTGCACGTTTTTCAATACCAAATGTTTAAGGAGAGCGACAGCCTTGGTTTGCGGTCGACCAACAATGTGCCCCTGTGGATGATCGAAGGACTGGCCGAATACCTGTCCATCGGTCATGAGGATGTCAAAACCGCCATGTGGATGCGGGATGCCCTCATTCAGGATGATATACCCACATTCAAACAGATGACCAAGCGGCCCGGTGAATATTTTCCTTACCGCTACGGCCATGTTTTCTGGAGCTATATGACCGAAATGTATGGCGACGGGATCATCCGTCCGTTGTTATTTACAACGGCTAAACGCGGGTATAAAAAATCGCTGGAAAAAATTACCGGTCATGCCCCCGATTCACTCTCAACTTTATGGAAAGAGGCCCTGAAACAAACCCACACACCATTCGTGAAAGATAAGGAAGACCATTCGGGAGAGGTTATTTTTGATGTTTCCAATGCCGGAAAGATCAACATTGCCCCGTCGTTGAGTCCCGACGGAGAAAACATGGTTTTTATTTCGGATAAGAATGTCATTTCGATCGACTATTACCTGGGGAATGTGGGGAAAAAAAAGATCACCCGGCAGCTCACCAAGGTAATCCGGGGTTCTCACATTGATGCATACAGTTTCCTGGAGTCGGCGGGAACATGGAATCCCAACGGAAAACAATTTGCGCTCACCAGTTTTAGTGAAGGGCAAAACAAATTACAGATCGTAAGTCTTGAAAAGGGAAAAATCGTAAAAACCATCGAACCGGATTCCCTCGAATCGTTTAACAATCCGGAGTGGTCGCCTGACGGGAAGAAGATGCTCCTGTCGGGCCTCAGCAACGGCAACAGCGACCTGTACCTCTACCATTTGGAAACCCAAAAGCTTGAACAACTGACCGATGATAAATATGCCGATCTCCAGCCCCACTGGTCCCCTGATGGTTCTAAGATCGTATTTATCACCGACCGGGAAGGGGGAACGGATTTCCATGAAATAAAATACGGCCATTACCGGATGGCTGTTTATAATCTGAATACAGGAACCATAAACACCCTTAACATCCTGGAAGGAGCCGACATCATCAATCCGAGGTACTCCCCCGACGGTTCAGAGATCTACTTCGTATCCAATGCCGACGGTTACCGCAACATATACCGTTATGAAACGGAACAGGGAACTGTCCGGAAAATAACGGATCTGAAAACCGGGGTCAGCGGGATTTCAAAGCTTTCTCCCTGTTTTGATATCTCACGGGGCAGCGAAGAGATTGTCTATGTTCATTATTCGGATGACGGATACCGGATATGCCGGGAAAAACTTTCCAATCTTGATGGCCCCCTGTTCACTTCAGAGGATGTAAACCGGGAGGCGGCAAAAATCATCTCGGTCGAAAAAGAGGGTCCCCCCCTTCTGGTAAATGAGATGCTCCGGGAATATCCCAAAACCGATACCACCAGATTTGATTTTACCCCCTACGACCCCGAATTCAAACTGGAAAACATCGGGAGTCCGGGCATCGGCGTTGGGGCCAGCCGGTATGGCACCGGCATGGCCGGGGGGATCAGCATGATGTTCAGCGACATCCTCAAAAGAAACATTGTAATGACCGCGCTCCAGTTACAGGGCAAAATATATGACATTGCCGGGCAGGTCTATTACATGAGGCAGCGGGAGCGGTTCAACTGGGGTTTATCTTACAGCCATGCCCCCTACCGCTCATCGGCGGCATTTATTAAACCCGACTCGCTGGAGATAGAGGGGGAAAACGTTCCGGTAAGAAACCTTGTTTTGCTGGAACAACGGATCTTCGAGGACGAACTGGGCGTCATGGGCCAATATCCCCTTTCCAAAAAATTAAGGTTCGAAGGAGGGCTTACAGCCAGCATGTACAGCTTCCGGTATGACAGCATCAACAACTATTTCTACGGGAACATCCGGCTCGGAAGAAAATCGCAGCAGGTAGAAGCCCCCGAATCTTTTTTTGTTTACCGCTCTTACCTGGCTTATGTGGGCGATGATTCCGACTTTGGCCTGACCTCGCCCATGCGGGGATTCCGCTACCGCTTCCAGGTGGATAAAACCTTTGGCGAAGTGGGCTATTGGGGATTTCTGACCGACTTTCGCAAGTATTACATGTTCCCCCCGGCCAGCGTGGGATTTCGTATTATGCATTATGGCCGTTATGGCAGAAGTTCGGAGGATTTATACCCCATGTTCCTGGGACAGGAATATTATGTGCGGGGATACAATTTCAGGTCTTTAAGCAAAACCCAGAGCACCTCCGAAAATGCTTTAAGTGTCAATAACCTGGCAGGAAGTAAAATGATCGTCGCCAATGCAGAGTACCGCTATCCTTTGTCGGGCCCCAAACGGTTAGCCCTGATCAAATCAAGAATGTTTTTCAGCGACCTGGTGCTTTTTGCCGACGGCGGATTGATCTGGTCCGATTTTAACGACATTGCATTCAAATGGAAACCCACCCGGGGAGAAGAGCATATCCCCATATTCAGCGCCGGTTTGGCTGTTCGCTTAAACCTCTTCGGCGCCATCATTCTGGAGCCTTATTACGCTTTAACTTTTCAGCGCAGGAAAACCGGCACCCTCGGATTGCATCTCTCAGCAGGGGGATTTTAACCCCCTGCAACCACCGGGAAAAGGCCAATGCCTGTGGCAGCCGGGATTATCCCTGGCCCGGGAAGGGGCGTATCCCCTAATGCTGCATTAAACGGGCGGATTTTTGGTTGAAGGCTTCCGGGGTTTCAGAAAAAAACTGCTTCAGCCGGGGGCGCAATTTTAACTGATTCAATTCGCGCAAATGCTCCACCTGATTTTTCAGAAGAAGCTTCTCTTCCCCGGAGAAACCATAATCTTCCGATAGCATCTCTTCCGACAAGACATGCAGGTCATGGTCATTGCCCAGTTGATCGTTAATCAGGTTGAGCTGCTCACTTTTCAGTTTAAAATATTTTGGGTGAAAAAACCGGACAAAATCCAGCTGGTAATAGAGCCGTTTCAGTTTCTTCCGGAGGGAATGCATTGCTTCTGCCGAAGGATGATCGGTCAACTCCCCGAAAAGATAAAATCCTTTTTGGTACGAGTGGTTGAGTTCGGAGATGATCTGTGGGGCGGTGATTTTCCTGCTTCCGGCGGCTTCCAGGCGTGATTCGAAACGGCTCAAAAATGGCCGGATGGAATGGCATACGGATTGATCCCCAAGGCTGCTGCCAACCAACTTTTTGTTCTTCAAAAAAAATTGCTCGCTGGCCCACCGCATTTTTCGCTCAGGAACAATGCTCTTTGCCCGGAGCTCATTTTCAAAAAGACGGGCATTCACGAATGATTCCCGCAAGGGAGAAAGGAGCCTACCAAAATGTTTCATCTCATCCCGGAGCGTTTTCAGGTCATTTTCCGGAACCGAATGATAAAACCTTAAAAGGGCCCTTAAACGTTTAAATAATTTTCGCAATTCATGAACCGCCTGATTGGGAGAAATATTTTCGGCTGTGCAAAAATACTCCCCTTTTTCCACCTGGTGAAAAATGACTCCGCTCAATTTTTCCCCTGCATTTTGAATCATAAGAAATTATTTCAGGAAAGTCAAAATTAACAATAATTTCAGGAAAACCGAAGGCAGGGCAAAAAGCCGGGATGCTCCCGGAGGTAA
>JAGYMR010000080.1 GCA_018400515.1 Tangfeifania sp. | reverse complement strand
CGTTAAGGAGCGGGAGTTTTTGTATAGCTGGCTGAAGCGTCCGGCACAGGGCGTAACCGTCCATCTCCGGCATCATGAGATCGAGCAGGATCAGCGCCGGGTCGATCCGGCTGCCGGTAAAACTGGTGGCCGGGACCTCGTTGATGGTGGTTCTGGTGAACACCTTTTCCGCTTTGGGGGCGCATGTATTGGTGGGGAAAATTGACCTTATGCTGGTGTACTTTCTTGCCACAGGAGCCGTTATTGGTGCTTTTTTCGGACCAAAACTGTTGTCCGGGCTAAAGCCGGGCCGGGCAGAAGGGTCGGTCAGGCGTGGCTATGCCATCGCCCTCCTTGTTTTTGGGGTCGTCATGATTATAAGCCGGTGAACGCAAATTAACTTGCTTTCAGCCTGCGTATCCGGGTGCGGTCCATCTTCTCCCGGGCATATTCCCGGGTGATCACCAGCTTTTCCGTTTTTTCAGAAGGCATTTCATACATGGCATCGTTCATGATGCTTTCGCAAATGGAACGGAGTCCCCGGGCGCCCAGTTTAAATTCGATGGCCTTTTCAACAATATACTGAAGGGCTTCTTCCTCAAATTCCAGTTGAATATTGTCAATCTGGAACAATTTTTTGTATTGCTTGATGACCGAATTTTTAGGCTCTGTTAAGATATTCCGGAGAATATCTTTATTTAATGGATCGAGGTGCACCATTACCGGAAGCCGTCCGATGATTTCGGGTATCAGTCCGAATGCTTTCAAATCCTGGGGGGCAATGTACTGAAGCAGGTTTTCCCGTTCGATGCGGTCGATCTCTTTTGCTGCGCTGTAACCAATTACTTTGGTGTTGAGGCGGTGGCCGATTTTCCGTTCAATGCCGTCAAAAGCTCCCCCGCAAAGAAAGAGAATGTTTTGTGTATTTACAGGGATGAGTTTCTGCTCCGGATGTTTCCTTCCGCCCTGCGGGGGGACATTGATGACCGAACCCTCGAGCAGTTTCAGCAGGCCTTGTTGAACGCCCTCCCCCGAGACATCGCGTGTAATTGAGGGGTTATCCGATTTGCGGGCAATTTTATCGATCTCATCCACGAAAACAATGCCACGTTCAGCGGCTTCCACGTTATAATCGGCCGCCTGCAGGAGGCGGGTCAGAATGCTTTCAATGTCTTCGCCCACGTAACCCGCTTCTGTCAGCACCGTGGCATCCACAATGGTGAAGGGCACATGCAGCATTTTGGCGATGGTGCGGGCAAGCAGGGTTTTTCCGGTCCCTGTTTCCCCGACAAGGATGATGTTGGATTTTTCAATTTCGGTTTCATCCTTGTCCTTGGCCTGGGTTAGCCGTTTATAATGGTTGTATACGGCAACGGAGATGATTTTCTTCGCTTCATCCTGACCAATGACGTATTGATCGAGAAATTCTTTGATCTGACGGGGTTTCAGCAATTGAATCCCATCCAGGCTGAAGGAGCTCTCCTGCTTGGTTTCTTCCTGGATAATCGAATATGCCTGGTCGACGCAGCGGTCACAAATGTGCCCGTCAATTCCGGCAATTAAAAGGTTCACCTCCTTTTTCGTGCGGCCGCAAAAGGAGCACTTGTCCATTTTTTCTTTAGTTGCCATTATTTCTCCTTTTCCCTTTCAAGAATACTGTCTATCATTCCGTATTTCACTGCCTCTTCCGAGGTCATCCAGTAATCCCTGTCGGCATCTTTTTCCACCTGCTTTTCCGATTTTCCGGAGTGTTTGGCAATGATGGCGTGAAGTTCCTTTTTAATTTTTAAAATTTCCCGGGCCGTGATTTCAATATCCGATGCGGGCCCCTGGGCTCCTCCCATGGGCTGGTGGATCATGATCCTCGAGTGCCTCAATGCCGACCGTTTCCCTTTTTCGCCGGCAGTGAGCAGCACAGCTCCCATCGAAGCGGCCATTCCCGTGCAGATGGTGGCCACATCGGCTGAAATGTACTGCATGGTATCGTATATGCCCAAGCCGGCATGAACATGTCCTCCGGGGGTGTTAAAATAGATCTGGATGTCTTTGGCAGGATCCGTCGATTCAAGAAAAAGCAACTGTGCCTGAATGATGTTGGCGACAGTGTCATCGATCGGAACACCAAGGAAAATGATGCGGTCCATCATCAACCGTGAAAAAACATCCATGGAGGCGACATTCAGTTGCCGCTCTTCAATGATGGTGGGAGAGATATAATTGCTGTAAGCCGAGTTGTAGCGGTGCAGCGTCAGGCTGCTGATACCGGCATTTTTCACGGCGTATTTTTCAAATTCATTATTTTTGTTCATGTTTTTTTCTGTCATATAGAGCACTGCTTTTCGTTTTTTGTACACAACAAAGTTATAAAAAAGTTGATTACTGAAAGCAGCTAAAAATTTATTTTGCCATTTCATTAAATTCTTCCTGAGTGACCTCTTTCTCCTCAAGGGTGACTTTTTCTTTTACAACCCCCACGACTTTGTCTTCGAGGAGTTTATTGTGGAGGCGTTCTTTCTCTTCCGGCTTTTCAAGGATCATTTTGGCAAATGATTCAAGCTGATCTTCCGGAGCATTCGGCATGCCGTACTGGCTGTATTGTGCCTGAGCCACTCTCTTGGCAAAATCAAAGGCTTCATCCTCTTCCACTTTCAGGTCATTTTTTTTGATGAGAAAATTTTTGATTAACTGCCACCTTAAATCTTTCAGAAAACCATCAAAATCATTTTCTATCTGTTCTTCGGTAACATCCTCGTTGGATTCTCTTAACCACCGTTTCAGAAAAGCTTCAGGGAGTTCCGGGCTGACTTTTTCAATCAGGGTGTCCCGCACATCCACGGCAAATTTTTGTTCGGAGGAGTTTTTCAGACTGGCGGCAATTTCCTCTTTCAGTTGCTTGCGCAGATCTTCTTCGGTTTTGATTTCCGTATTTTCCCCGTAGATCTTTTTATAGAGATCTTCGTTCAGTTCGGCCTTTTTGAATTCCAGTGTTTCGGTGATGGTAAATTTAAAGGTGCTGTTCAGCTCATCGGCTTGTTCGTGGCTGATGTTCAGCATATGTCCCACTTCATGGCGGTTTTCAAAGGCTTTTACCGGATCAAAGATGATGGTGTCGCCTTTCTTTTTCCCGACAAATTCTTTTTTGATCGTTTCATCTTTGATGCGATCAACGGAAATCAGCACGCCCTGAGGGCGAATGCCCTCCTCCAGCTCCTGTCCTTCATCATCAAGTTCAGCGAAGTCGCCCCGCACCACGCCGTCTTCCTTTACCGCTTCGGTTTCCTCATTGGTGCCCATCTGCGAGGTGATCATCTCCACCTGCTGGTCGATCATTTCGTCCGACACGCGGATGGTAAAGTAGTTTATTTTATCTTCTTCGCTCAGTGGAACGTCAATTTCGGGAGAAAGCGCAATGTCGAAAGCAAACTCAAAATTTTCATCGTTTTCCCAGTCAATGGGTTTCTGTTTCTCCTTGCTGGCAAGGGGTTCACCCAGGATCTGCAACTTCTCTTCCATCAGGTAGCGGGTAAGGTTTTGCGAGATCATTTTATTCACCTCTTCGAGGAGCACAGCGTTTCCGAATTTTCTTTTTATAAGGGCAGCAGGTGCTTTCCCCGGCCTGAATCCCGGGATATTCGCTTTTTGGCGGTACTCTTTCAGTTTCTCCTCCACCGTTTTTTCATAATCTGGTTTTTCAATGAGTACTTTGATGACTGCATTGACATTATCGATGTTTTCTTTGGTGATGTTCATTTTGACTCTCCGATTTTGGTTTCATGATTATTTCAAAACCACCGCCGGCATTCGTTCTATCGGGAATGCCGGCGATGCGCGTGCGGACGAAGGGACTCGAACCCCCACGCCGAAAGGCACCAGATCCTAAGTCTGGCGCGTCTACCAATTCCGCCACGTCCGCAAAAAACAGGGCGCAAAGGTAAATATTTTTTTTGAATGGGGAAAATTATTTCCATTCGACCACGGTTCCTCTTTCTTCATCCTGAAGCTCTTGAGGAATGTCTTCTTTGATCTCGCGCCAAAGCAGATTGATCAGCCGGTGTTTGGCAAAATGCCGCGAGTACACCAGGCTTACTTCACGCAGTGGCCGGATGTTGGTGAAGGAGCGGACATTGGACAGCCGTTGTTCGGGCATCCCCAGTTTGGCCAGTTCCGGAATAAGGGTAATCCCCCCTTCCCGGTCCACAAGATTCATGAGTGTTTCAAGGGAGCCCGCCTCGAAATGGAAGGGTAACTGGCTGTCGAGCGTTCCTAAAAAGGAGCACAAGTTGACCACCTGGTCGCGAAAACAGTGTCCGTCGCTGAGCAGCCAGATCTCCGGTGTGGCAATGTCTTTTAAGGTGATCTGTTTTTGCTTGTGCAATTGGTGCTCGGGATTGACATAAATGAGCATCTCCTCGTAAAACACTGGTTTTTCGATGATCTTCTCCTCTTTCAGCGGGGTAACCAGGATGCCCACGTCAATGAGATCCCGGTTTAGCAGGTTCACAATATTTTCGGTGGTCTGCTCCACCACTTTTATGAAAATGTTGGGATATTTCTTTTTATACTTCCCGATAAAAACAGGAAGCAGGTAGGGGGCCAGCGTGGGAATGATCCCGATGCGCAGCAGTCCCGTCACCTGGTTTTTATGTTCTTTTACGATATTGTCAATCTCTTCCGATTGTTTGAGGATGACCCGTGCCTGGTCAATAATGCGCTGCCCCACATCGGTGGGAATGAGGGGTTGTTTGCTCCGGTCAAAGACGATGATCTCAAGATCTTCTTCCAGTTTTTTTATTTGCATAGAGAGGGTGGGCTGTGTAATAAAACAGGCTTCGGCAGCTTTGCCGAAATGTCTGTAGGTATCGACAGCAACAATATATTCCAGCTGGGTGAGCGTTACCATGGCGTTGTTGATTTTAGGTGTTAAAAGTAGAAATTATCTCTTTCTGCAAAAAGAAATTTTCCGGGAATTTTCCGGGAATCATTCAGCAAGGTGCTGGCGCACCCACTCAAAGGAGGCAACCGTTAATGCCTGGGAAACATTCATGGATTTACATCCGCCGGGCATTGGGATATAGTATCGCCTATTGGTTTTTCCAAGGATTTCAGGAGGCAATCCCTGTGATTCGTTCCCTGCCAGAATGATGGCTTTGGGGGGGAGTGGTTCCCGGAACAGGTTTTCCGCTCCTTCAAAGGTCTCCAGAAGCACCAGCTCCCGGTGGCTGTTCATCATTGAAGAGAATGCTTCCCCGGAAATGATCGCCCAGTCCATTTGGTCATAAGAAAACCCTGCCGTCTTTTTAATCTTTGAATGCCTGATGTTTCCGGTGTCCCTGATAAAGACCACTCTCTTTGCCCCTGCATTATGCCCCAGCCGGATGATCTGTCCCATGTTCCCGGGGTTTCTGATCTGCCATGCCGCCAGAATGAGCTCGCACCCTTCAGGAAGGCGGGGCACAGCCCGGGAATTAAAAAAACGGACCGAATTGGTATTCATTCCCCCTGTAATGTTTTGTTCTCGGTTTAAAATCGTAATTTTGCACAAAATAGGAAAAAAATGAGGATTTCGTTTAATCTTTTGGTATTGTTGATGGCTCTCTTTGTTGTCGCCTGCGGTCCTTCCGACGAAGATAAAGCCCGCGAAAAAATGAAACGGGCACAATCGCTTTTGGAAAAGAATGATACGGCGGCTGCTTTGCAGCATCTCGACAGCATTCCCCAATTGTATCCGAAAGCGGTTTATTCAGCCAATGCCGCGAAGAACCTGATTACTGAGATTAACTTCGATCTGCTTCATAAAAATGAGGCCCGGCTGGATTCGCTCAGGAAAACCATCGCTGAGCTTGAGGAGCCTTTTGAAGAAGAGAAAACGCCTTACGACCGCTACACACAATACATTCATAAGCGGCAAAATTTTGAACGGTCGTGGGATCGCTCCTACATTAAGGTGCATTTGAATGAACGCGGGGATATTTACCTGAGCAGCAACTATCACGGGGAAGAGTGGTTGAACCACACGGCGCTCCGGGTTTATGACCAGGGGGACGACGCTAAAACGGAAAACATTCCCATTGGGAGTGTGGATAACCACCGGAGTGATTTTATGGAGGCGAAATGGGAAAAAGTGACTTACCGCGACGGAAAGGACAACGGGGTGATCGAATTTATTGCCAACAACACCGACCGGCGCCTGAAGGCGGTATTCCTGGGCGACCGGTATTACTATATTATCCTGGAATCTTACGACAAACAGGCAGTGAAAGATGCCCTTGCATTGTCAAAGGCGCTGAAGAGGAAGCAAAAACTCGAGGCTGAAATTCAGCGGTTGCAGGATAAGCTCCAGGTGAATTAGGTGTCCGTTTCCAAAGGTTACCTCCCGGAAACAATTGCCTCTCCCGGAACACTGCATAACGCCTGCCGGCTACCTGCCCCTGGCCTCCGGGGGGAGATCATCCGGGGGTTATATAATGGCCTCCACTGCCTTCGGGGGATCGGCAAGGACCGCTTTGTCGCCGTTAACCACAATGGGGCGCTTCAGCAGGCGCGGATTACCGGCAATGATCCTGATCCATTCGTCGCCGGAGATGGCTTTTCCCTTGTAATTTTCCTTGTAAATTTTTTCCTGTGTGCGGACCAGATCGAACGGCTCTTTTCCGGTTTTTTCAATCACTTCCTTCAACTCCGTTTCGGAAATTCCTTCCGACATGTATTTCTTAATTTTCACATCGTAACCCCTTTCAGCCAGGTACTTTAATCCGGCCCGGCTTTTGGCGCATCGGGGATTGTGGTAGATTTTCATAACTAAGTGGTGCTTTTGTCTGATGTAATTGTAGTAGTCTTCCTGGGCGCGGTAGTTGGAGTCCTCGTTCCGGTTATTGTAACTATTCTTTAGCCCGGGATCGAGGATCCGGGCTTTTGTGTTGTCCCTCAGCTGGATTTTCAGCATCTCTTTTAATTCGCTTTTGATCGCTTCGTTATACACAGGGCAGGCGACCTCCACGCGGCGGTTAAGGTTGCGCGGCATCCAGTCGGCCGAGGAGATGTACATCTCCTCTTTCCCGTTGTTGCCAAAAAGGAAGATCCGGGAGTGCTCGAGGTATTTATCCACAATGCTGATGGCTTTTATGTTTTCCTGGAATTTTTTCTTATCGAGGCGCAATCCGAAGATTCCGCGGACAATCAGCTCTGTTTTCACACCCGCTTTAGCGGCCTGGTAGATTTTTTTCATCATGCCGGTGTCAATCAGGCTGTTCATTTTTAAAACCATCCAGGCGTTTTTCCCTTCCCTGGCCAGTGTTATTTCGCGTTCGATGCATCTGTTAAAATGGTCGCGCATGTAAAAGGGGCTTACCACCAGGTGATTGTATTGATAGTGTTTGTAGTTTTGTTTAAAAAAGTCGAATATTTTCTCCACTTCATCGGCCAGTCGCGGATCGGCAGTCAGCAGTCCGTCATCGGCATAAACCTTTGCGGTTCCTTCGTGGAAGTTGCCGGTTCCGATGTAGGCGTAGTTCCGCACGGAATCATCCTCCTGTCTTTGTACCCAGGCCAGTTTGCTGTGCACTTTCACGCCCGGGACTCCGTTAATTACATTGGCCCCCTCTTCCTGCAGCTTGTTGGACCAGTAAATATTGGCTTCCTCATCGAAGCGGGCCTGCAATTCGATCACCACGGTGACGGTTTTGCCGTTTCTGACCGCATTCAGCAGGGCATTGATCACTTTTGAATTGTCGGCCACCCGGTAGATGGTGATCCCTATCTCTTTTACCTGTGGGTCAATGGCAGCTTCGCGTAAAAAGTCAATAAAGTGGTTGAAGGTCTGGTAAGGAAAATGCAGCATCACGTCTTTTTGACGAAGGACACGCAAAATACTGGTATGCGGGGGCAGATCCCTGTGCCGGAAAGGGGGGAGTTGGGGATAATAGTGTCTCTTTTTTCCAACCTCCGGGAAGTTCATGAAATCTTTGTGATTGTGATACCTGCCCCCCGGTACCGCATTCTCCTCGTTGTCCAGTTTCATCTTTTTCAGCATGAACTGCAGCATGTCCGGGGGGATGTTGCGGTCATACAGCAAACGCACCGGTTTCCCCTTTTTCCGTTTCTTCAGGCTGCTGCTCATCTTCTCAATGAAGCTTTTTGAAATATCATCATCAATGTCCAGCTCAGCATCGCGGGTGATCTTGATGGTAAATGCCTTGTAAACGTCGTAATCGAAGTAGAAGAACAGATCGTCAAAGCAATACCGGATAACGTCATCGAGCATCATCACGTAGGTTTTCCGGCGCTCTCGGGGGAGTTCCAGAAAGCGGGGAAGTGAGATCCCAGGGATCCGGATGAGTGAATAGGCATAATCGTCCGGATTGGCTTTTTTTGAAAGCTTCACGGCCAGGTAAACCGACCGGTCGCGGAGGTAGGGGAATTTGTTTTTTTTGCTGAGCATGATGGGGACCAGGTTGGGCAATACTTTTTCGTAAAAATATTTTTTCACGAAAATTCCCTGGTCCTGGTTCAGCTCGTTCTCATCGAGGATGAAGATGTTGTTTTTATTGAGCTCGCTGAGGATATCCCTGAAAATGCGCTGGACTTTATTTTGCTGGTCCAAAACGATTTCATGGATTTTATCGTGCAGCTCCCGGGGTGAATAGTTCCCAAGCAGGTTTTCTTCATCTTTTCCCAGATCCACCATGCGGCGTACCGTGGCCACCCGCACCCTGAAAAATTCATCCAGGTTATTGGAGAAGATCCCGATAAACCGGATGCGTTCGAACAGGGGGGTCTTGGGGTCTTCAGCTTCCTGTAAAACTCTTTCGTTGAAAGAAAGCCAGCTAATCTCCCTGTTTATGAAATTCTCGTTTGGCAACATGATCAAGCCCCTTTAAAAGTGGTTAAAAAAGAAAACTTTCCTAAATTGGCAAAAAGCATTCAATTTTCAAAGGATGTGCCCCCCTTTTCGGTGTAACGGCCGGCTGATACCCGTGGTGAGGGATTTTTATTCATCCGGTTGGGGCCGGAACCGTTTTTCTGTTTCGACCCTTGCTGGCTCACATGCATGCGATGGGTTCGTTCCGGTTTTTTCCTGCCCCCGGAATGTTTTTACGGGACGTTTTTTACTGCCCCCCGAACTCCATCAGGTAGGCTTTCATCAGCCCGTCGAGGTCGCCGTCCAGTACGGCACTCACATTTCCGGTTTCATAATTGGTGCGCAGGTCTTTCACCATTTTATAGGGTTGAAGGACGTAAGACCGGATTTGGGAGCCCCATTCAATTTTCTTTTTTTGGGATTCAATCTCCATTGTTTTTTCGCGGCGTTTGCGGAGCTCAATTTCATAGAGCTGTGATTTGAGGAGGCGGAGGGCATTTTCTTTGTTCCCTCCCTGGGTCCGGCTTTCCGTATTTTCAATGACGATCCCGGATGGAGCATGGCGCAACCGGACGCCGGTTTCCACCTTGTTAACATTTTGTCCCCCGGCGCCTCCGCTGCGGAAAGTCTCCCATGTTATGTCTGCCGGATTGATATCAATTTCGATGGATTCGTCCACCAGCGGGGCAACATATACAGAGGTGAATGAGGTCATCCGTTTATTTTGGGCATTAAAGGGCGACAAACGCACCAGCCGGTGCACTCCGTTTTCACTTTTCAGGTACCCGTAAGCAAACGGCCCTTCCACTTCCAGGGTGCAACTTTTTATGCCGGCTTCATCACCGTGTTGCATGTCGGCTACCTTAACAGCGTAGTTGTTGGTTTCGCACCAGCGGGTATACATTCTGAGCAGCATTTCCGCCCAGTCGTTGCTTTCGGTTCCCCCCGCACCGGCATTGATCTTCAGAACAGCTCCGAGTTTATCCTCCTCGTTGCGCAGCATGTTCCGCGCCTCCAGCGATTCCACCTTTTCAAGGGCTTTTGCAAAGGCCTTGTCGGTTTCTTCTTCGGTGGCTTCGTCCGCTTCGAAAAATTCGTAAAGAACCCCGAAGTCTTCCACCGCCTCGTTCACTTTATCAAATCCTTCGATCCACTCTTTGAGGGATTTGATCTTTTTCATCTGGGCCTCTGCCTCTTTGGGGTTGGACCAGAATCCGGGGTCCTGGGTTTTGAGCTCTTCTTCTTTTAACTGCAGGATCTTTGCATCGTAGTCA
>JAGYMR010000008.1 GCA_018400515.1 Tangfeifania sp. | reverse complement strand
TGGTTCCCACTCCGTCTTTGAAAATTACAATGCCAGCAAATACGAAAAAGAGGCCACGGCACTGCTGGAAAAGCTGTTCCAAAAACACCGGATCGTGCTCCTGGCAGGAGGCTCCATGCTTTACATCGATGCAGTCTGCAAAGGCATCGATCAAATGCCGGATCCGGATCCGGAAATCCGGGAAGCACTTAAAAAGCAATGGCGGGAAGCGGGCCTTGAAAGCCTGCGCCGTCAGCTCAAAAGGTGGGATCCGGTCTATTACAGGGAGGTGGACCTGAAAAATCCGGCCCGGATCATCCACGCCCTGGAAATTTGTCTGATGACCGGAAAACCCTACTCCTCCTTCCGTTCCAACCCGCAAAAAAAGCGCCCCTTCAATATACTGAAAATTGCCCTGAACTGCGACCGGGAGGAGCTGCACCAGCGAATCAATGCACGGGTCGATCGAATGGTGGAAGCAGGACTGGAGGCAGAGGCCCGGGAGTTTTATCCCCATCGCCACCTCAATGCCCTGAATACGGTGGGATACCGCGAATTTTTCGCCGTTTTCGAGGGGAAGATCTCCAGGGAAGTAGCCATTGAACGCATTAAACGGAATACACGGCGGTATGCGCGCAAACAGCTTACCTGGTTCAGGAAAGACCCGGAAATGAACTGGTTTTCACCGGGGGAGGAGAACAGAATCATTGCATTCATCAAAGATCAGACGGGGGAAAAATAGGGGCCGCCATCGGTTGCCGGAGGGGATGCCATCACCCGGGCCGAACGAAACAGGCTGCGGGCCGGCGTTTTCTGAAAACAGGTAAAACAGCAGGGCAAAATCCTGCGGAAACAAAAGGTTCAGGCCCCGGAGAAAGGGTTGAGTGCCGAACAAGGGGCAATGGCATTTTTTTTGAACCCGCATAATTGAAGAAAAATTAAAACAACGACCAATGAAGCCATCCGGAAATTTTGTGATCCGTGTTTACGGAATCATTCAGAACGACAACAATGAAGTGCTGGTCACCGATGAATTCCAGCTGGGCATGAAAATGACCAAATTCCCCGGCGGGGGACTGGAATCCGGGGAAGGAACAATCGACTGCCTCCGCCGTGAAATCCGCGAAGAATGCAACGGGCAGGAGATTGAGGCGATCCGCCACTATTACACCACCGATTTTTATCAAAAGGCCTATTTTTTCGAAAACCATCAGCTCATTAGTATCTATTACCTGGCCCGCCTGAAAAAACCGGTCACTTTTAAAATCAGCCACCAACCGTTTGATCTGGAAAAGATGGAAAACGGGCACCAAAGTTTCCGCTGGGTGAAAATAAATCAATTAAAAGAGGCCGGATTTTCTTTTCCAATTGATAAATTTGTGGTTTCGAAATTAACAGGAAGGTAATCCATTGCAACATTTTACAAAAGCGGAAATACGGCAAATTGAAGACCGGTACCAGGATTTCCTGAAGGAGGTCCGCCACAAATTTGACGAGGGGCGGCTGGCACGGATCGAGAAAGCTTTCCGGTTTTCGAATGCGGCACACGATGGCATCAAGCGGAAATCGGGGGAGCCCTACATTATTCATCCCATTGCCGTAGCCAAAATCGTTGCCAAAGATCTGGGGCTCGGGGCGACTTCCATTTCAGCAGCCATTTTGCACGATGTTGCCGAAGACACCGAATACTCCATCCAGGATATTGAAAACATGTTTGGGCCCAAGGTGGCCCGCATTGTTGACGGGCTGACCAAATTGTCGGGCGATTTTGATTCCCGGCAGGCTCTCACCCTCAAAAAGATGCTGATGACCCTTTCCGACGACATCCGGATCATCCTCATCAAGATCGCCGACCGCCTGCACAATATGCGCACCCTGGATTCGATGCCCCCGCACAAAAAGATAAAAATTGCCGGTGAAACCCTCTACCTGTATGTTCCGATGGCCCACCGGCTGGGGCTTTATGCCATAAAAACCGAACTGGAGGAACTCAGCTTCAAACACAAACACCCCGAGGAGTACAATAACATCCTGTACATGCTCCACAACCAGGAAGAGAAACGCAACTACCTGGTGAACGAGTTCATCCGGCCCATCAAGGAGAAACTGGAACAGGAAAAAATTGAAAGCACGGTCACCCACCGCCTGAAATCCACTTACTCCATCTGGCAGAAAATGCAAAAGAAAGCGGTCAGCTTCAACGAAATTTACGATATCCTGGCCGTCCGGATCGTAATAAAAGCCCGGCCGGGGATCTCGGAAAAAAGGCAGTGCTTTGATGTTTTATCGCTGGTAACCGACATTTACAAGCCGCGGCCCGACCGGATCAGGGACTGGATCACCCTTCCCAAGGCCAACGGGTATGAGTCGCTGCACGTGACGGTAATGGGACCGCAGGGGAAATGGGTGGAGGTACAGATCCGGACCGAACGGATGGACCAGATCGCGGAATATGGCTTTGCCGCCCATTACCGCTACAAAGATATCAGCACGTTTGAAAGTGAACTGGATACCTGGATCGAACGGATCCGTGACCAACTGAAAAACCCCGATTCGGATGCATTCGAATTTCTCGATGATTTTAAATTGAATCTGTATGCTGCCGAGATCAATGTTTTTACTCCCAAAGGGGACATGGTCTCGCTGCCCCAGGGGTCGACCGTGGTCGACTTTGCCTACGAGATCCATACCGATCTGGGAAATAAATGCATCGGTGCAAAAATCAACTACAAACTGGTTCCGAGCAGCCATGTCCTCCAAAACGGAGACCAGGTGGAGGTACTGACTTCCGAAAAGCAGGTTCCCAAACTGGAATGGCTGAAATATGCCACCACAGCCAAAGCCCGCTCCAAAATCAAAGATGCCTTCAAACTGGAAAAAAAGAGACACATCGAAAAGGGCCGGAAAATGGTGGAAAAAGCGGTTAAAGAGGTTAAAGCGCCCCTGACTGCCAATAACCTGAAAAAAATTACCGGCCATTTCAACCTGAATAATAAAGAGCAGCTGTATTCCGAAGTGGGCATGGGTTTTCTCGATCTGGAGAACCTGGATGAAATTCTCGGGAAAAAATCCCCCAACAAACTGGTCAAATACTGGAAACTCACTTTCAGCCGGAGAAAGAGACAGGAGCCATCCGAAAAAGGCACGAAAGAAAAAAAAAGCAAAAAAAAGATCGACAAGCAAAAGCCCTTCCTGCTGAAGGAAGCCCAGGACAATATCTCCTACTCGCTGGCCAAGTGCTGCAACCCCATTCCCGGCGATGAGGTTGTCGGCTACCTGAGCACCGACGACCATGTCATCATTCATAAACGGGGGTGCAAGGAGGTGGAAAAATTTCTTTCGAGTCACGGGAATCGCATCATTGCAGCGGAATGGACCCGCTTCAAGAAACACTCCCACCTCACCCGCCTCCGCCTGAAAGGATTCGACCGGGTGGGCATCGTCAATGAAGTCACCAACGTCATTTCAAAACAACACAGCATCAACATGCGATCCGTCCAGTTCGACACCCACGACGGGGTTTTCGAGGGCGACCTCTTTCTCTACATCCATAATGCCGACGATCTGAAGGGCCTTATTTCCGAACTCAGGAAAATAAGGGGGATCGACAGCGTGTCCAGAGACGAAAACCTGAATGAATAAAAGCAGGTTCACCTGATAAATCAAAAAAAATTCCTATTTTTGGACTCTATTTAAAATTGGTTTAAATATGAATAGCCATAAAACCAGGGAAACCGTAAGGAACATGTTTACCGAATACCTGGAAAAAAACGGCCACCGGAAGACGCCCGAAAGGTTCGCCATCCTTGATGAGATCTATTCAAGGGAGGGGCATTTTGACATTGAATCGCTGTACATCTCGATGAAAAACAAAAAATACCGGGTAAGCCGGGCCACCCTCTACAATACGATCGATCTGCTGCTGGCGTGTAAACTGGTCGTTAAACACCAGTTCGGAAAAAACATTGCCCAGTTTGAGAAGGCCTTTGCGACCATGCAGCACGATCACCTGATCGACACCTCCTCCGGTGAGGTGGTTGAGTTTTATGATCCACGCATCCGTGAGATCATAGAAGACGCCTGCCTGAGAAACAATTTCAGACTCTCGCACCACACCCTATACATTTACGGAAAATCCATAAATGAAGAGTGATCCTGTTCTGCCGTTTTTCACCTGCTGATGCATTCATGACTCCCCGTCAACCGGACGTTAATACCCCCCGCCCTTCCATTAATTATTCATCAATTCCTTTTTTCGCTAACGTTTTTTTTTACAATCCATAAAAAATATTTGTACTTTTAATGGCTTAAATGAAGCGGCCGCGGGAATGAAAACAGGACAAAATTTCCCCGTTTGGCGTTTGTGCAACAAAAACCAGAAACAACAATGAGCGTAGATGTATTGCTTGGCCTCCAGTGGGGTGACGAGGGAAAAGGGAAAATTGTGGATGTTTTAACACCCAAATACGATGTCATCTCCCGTTTTCAGGGAGGTCCCAATGCAGGGCACACCCTTGAGTTCAATAACATTAAACAGGTACTGCACACCATACCGTCGGGGATTTTCCGGGAAAACAAAATCAACATCATCGGAAACGGCGTTGTCATCGATCCCATTGTTTTCAAAAAAGAGATCGATTCCATAAAAAAACGGGGTGTCAACCTGTCCCAGAACCTCTATATTTCGAAAAAAGCCCATTTAATCCTTCCGACCCACCGGATCCTGGATGCGGCATCGGAACAGAAAAAGGGAAAAACCAAAATCGGCTCCACCCTGAAAGGGATCGGGCCCGCCTACAAGGATAAAATCGGACGTGAAGGGCTGCGCGTGGGCGATCTGCTGCATCAGTTTGAGGAGAAGTACCGCTCCCGCACCGAAAGCCACCAGCGCTTGCTGGAAAATTTTTACCAGTACGACTACAAAGAGATCCTGGCGGAATGCGAGCCGGAATGGATGGAGGGGATTGAGGTATTAAAGTCTTTTCAGATTATTGATAGCGAACATTTTATCCATGATCTGATCCGCCAGAAAAAATCGATCCTGGCCGAGGGGGCCCAGGGGACGCTGCTGGACATCGACTTCGGTTCCTACCCGTACGTCACCAGTTCAAACACGGTTTGTGCCGGAGCCTGCACCGGCCTCGGGATTGCCCCGAACAGAATCGGAAAGGTTTTCGGCATTTTTAAAGCTTACTGCACCCGCGTGGGTATGGGCCCTTTCCCGACGGAATTGTTCGACGAAAACGGGCAGAAACTCCGCGATGCCGGGCATGAGTATGGTTCTACCACAGGAAGACCCCGCCGCTGCGGATGGCTCGACCTGGTGGCATTGAAATATGCCGTAATGCTGAACGGGGTAACCGAACTGATCATGATGAAATCCGATGTCCTGGACACGCTGAAAACCATCAAAATCTGTGTCGGATATGAAGTGAACGGCGAGGTGGTGGAGAACTTTCCCTTCGAACTGACCGATGATATAAAACCGGTGTATGTCGAACTGCCGGGCTGGGAAACCGACCTGACAAAAATTAAGTCTCAAAACGAATTCCCGGAGCAGTTCAACAACTACATCAGCTTTATTGAAGATGAGATGGGCATTCCCGTCTCCATTGCCTCGGTTGGGCCCAACCGGGAGCAAACCATTTTCCTGGAGCAGGAATAATCGTTCGTTCGCTTTCTCCGCTTCCTGGAAAAGAATAAATACCCACGGACTTCCCCGGGATAAAGGAGCATTCCTGTTCGAAGCCAACCAATGCCGGCGCTCCGGTTAAAAAGCAAGTGAACAATAAATCGGGGCCATACAAAATATAATTCCCTCATGAGTGGGATAAACAAAAAATGTGCGTTATATTTAGGCCTCCGGAAATCCAACAAAACGAACGATGGCTTTTTTTACCGAACATTGGGGGCTTTACACAGACTTCTATGAGCTTACCATGGCTCAGGGGTATTTTTACAGCGGAAAGAAAAATAACCGCGCCACCTTCAACTACTTTTTCCGGACCAATCCTTTTAAAGGAGGTTTTACCGTTTTTGCCGGGCTTCAGGATTTCCTGGAGTTGCTCCGGAATTTTACCTACGCCAATTCAGACATCAACTATTTGAAAGAACAGGGATTCCGTTCCGATTTTCTGGATTATCTTAAAAATTTCCGGTTTTCAGGGAACATCCTCAGCATGCATGAGGGGGAGATCGCCTTTCCCAACGAACCGGTGCTGCAGGTAGAAGGGAACATCATCGAGTGCCAGCTGATTGAGAGCCTTTTATTAAACATCCTCAATTTCGAATCACTGATCGCCACGAAAGCCTTCCGGGTAAAACTGGTGGCAGGAGACCGGATTTTTACCGATTTCGGGCTTCGCCGCGCCCAGGGATTCGGGGCGCTTCATGCGAGCCGGGCGGCCATTATTGGCGGAGCAACCGCTACTTCCAATGTACTGGCCGGGAAACTGTTTGATATTCCCGTTAGCGGGACCCAGGCCCACTCGTGGGTACAAAGTTTTGAGAGCGAACCGGAAGCTTTCAGAACGTTCGCCCATGCACATCCCGACAATGCCATTCTGCTTGTTGATACTTACGACACATTGAAATCGGGCGTGCCCAATGCGATCAAGGTGGGCAAAGAGATGGAAAAAAAAGGCTTGCAGCTAAAAGCCATCCGGCTCGACAGCGGCGATCTTGCCTACCTGAGCAAAAAGGCCCGGAAAATGCTTGATGATGCCGGTCTGCAAGCAGTCAAAATCATCGCCTCAAATCAACTGAATGAGCATGTCATCAAAAGCCTCCTGAAAGACCAGAATGCAGCGATCGATGCATTCGGGATCGGCACGGAGATGATTACCGGCAAAAGCGATGCTGCCCTTGACGGCGTTTACAAGCTTACCGAAATGAACGGCCATCCCAAAATGAAAATCTCCGAAAACATCGAAAAAGTAACCCTCCCCGGAAAAAAACAGGTATTCAGATGCCTCGATCAACAGGGGTTTTTCTACCGCGATGCCATTGCCCTGAGCGATGAAAATCCCCGGGATGTGGAGGTCATTTATCACCCGGTCTATCCCGAACGTTTCACCCATATTGGCCCCTGTTCCAAAGAACCCCTTTTAGCGCCGGTTGTAAAAAACGGCGAGTGCATTGGCCCCGAAAAAAACCCCGCCGAAATACACGATTACCTCCTTACGCGTTCTTCGCTTCTCCCCGACGAGCACAAACGATTTATCAGCCCCCACATTTACAAAGCCGGAATTTCGAAACGACTCATGGATGTCCGGAACGATCTGGCTAAACGGTTGGAATAAAATTTAAATCAATAATTGGAAAATGGCAGAAATAATCCGTCCCACGCTGGTAATCGACAAAGAAGTAAGCTTGCGGAACATTGAACGAATGGCAGAAAAAGCAAAAAAGTACAACTTACGTTTCAGACCCCATTTTAAATCCCACCAATCGGCCATTATCGGCGACTGGTTTAAATTGTTCCAGGTGGATGCCATCACCGTCTCGTCGGTTAAAATGGCGGAATATTTTGCCCAAAACGGCTGGAAGGACATTACCATCGCTTTTCCGGTGAACCTGCGTGAAATAAGCCATATCAACCGGCTGGCAGCAAACATTAAGCTAAATGTTTTGGTTGAAAACCGGGAGGGGGCAACGGCGCTGGCCGAAAAGATAACCCATCCGCTGGGCGTTTACATCGAAATCGATACCGGCCACAACCGGACAGGCCTCAATCCTTCGCGTACCGGACTGATCGACGGGCTGACCCAGCTGCTGCAAATGAATGCCAAACTCCGGTTCAGAGGATTTTTATCCCATACGGGCCATACCTACAGTGCGCGATCAACCAATGAGATATTCAGCCGGCATTTTGATGCCCTCCTGAAACTGCAGTCCCTGAAAAAACGGTTCAGATCCAAATTCCCGGGAATTGAGGTCAGCATCGGGGATACCCCGTCATGTACCCTTTGTACCAATTTTAACGGGGTCGATGAAATACGTCCCGGAAATTTTGTGTTTTTTGATTTAATACAACAGAGTCTGGGGGTCTGCCAGTTTGACGACATTGCCGTGCGGATGGTCTGCCCGGTGGTGGCCAAACACCCCTCGCGAAACGAAGTGGTTATCTACGGCGGTGCCATCCACCTGTCCAAAGAATGGCTCCGGAATGCCGCAGGCAAACCGGTTTACGGGAGGATCGCAATCAACACCCAAGACAATAAAATGCTCCTCGGGGAGCGGAATTACGTGGCCCGGCTTTCGCAGGAACATGGCATCCTGCGGGTTTCGCAGAAAAATTTCAGTCTGATAAACATTGGCGATCTGGTGGAGATTATTCCCGTACACTCCTGCCTGACCGCCAACCTGGCGGGCAGTTACCTCACCACGGAAGGGGAAGAGATCCCGATGATTAACACCTGAGCCCTTCCCCGGGGGAATTTTCACCCGCTGAATTCCCGGCGGAAATCGCCACCGCCCGGCAGTTCGAGCATCCGTTCAAAAGCCTCCAGGACGAGGCCCAGGCGATGCACCTCTCCATCCCTTTCCATTTTCAAATATTCCCCTTCCCGGGTTGCAAGCCATTGCAATCCGGCAAGGCACTGCTCCCGCGTCTTTAAAGATGCCAGGGCAGTGACGGCCATGGCGGTTTCTTCGGTTTTCCCGGGGGCATCGCCGGTGGCCCCCCAGCTTCCGTCCGGAAGTTGCCTGGCGGTCAGGTACGAACTGGCTTTATTCCCCATGGAAACCAACTGCTGCCGCAAGCTTCCATCCATCCGGGCATGGCCGGAGGCATCTTTCAGAAAAGCGAGCACCCGGGCAGTTCCGTAAACCGGAGAAAAATGGCTGACAGAAAAACCATCTCCCGCAAAAAAACCGCTCCAGCTGCCATCGGCTTCCTGGTGACCCTCCAGGAATTCCACAGCTCTCTTAAACATCTGTTCCAGCTGCTTCCTGTCCCTTTTTTTCAATGCTCCGGCATAGCGCTCAATCACCGCAGAGACCGCCAGCAAATGGTGGGCTGTCAGAACAACACCACTCCGCCCGGCCCATCCTTTCATCCCTTTGGAAAAAAACAGGGAAATGCCGCCATCGCGGTTGACAAGGCGCCGCAACCAGGCACATCCGCCAAGGACTTCCTTTTGAACCCGCCCTTCGGGCTGAAGTTTCAGCAGCGCAAGAATAGCCCCGGCTGTACTCTCCCCGTCGGGAACAGCCCCCGGTGCCTGCGTCCGGCACCATCCACCTGGTAACTGTCCTTTAAACGGATGTCCCCTTTCGCGTTGAATAAGCCGGAAATGATCAGCGATCTGATCCTGCCGGTCGGTTGTCAGGAAACCGTTCAAAGTCCGGCCAAAGGCGTTAACAGTCTGCGCGGTCACCTGCGTCGACCGGTCTGTTTCCATGGGCCAGCTGCCATCCTTCCGCTGGGTTTGTCTCAAGAAAGCAATTCCGCTCTTCACAACACGGCTTTCGCGATAACCAGTCTTTAGGAGGCTCATCGCAATAAAGGCGGTAAGCGGAACGGCGTCAGAAAATCCGCCGTTGGCGGGCATTAATCGCTGCAGCAGGTGAACCCGGCGATGAATAAAAAAACGGCGAAAAGGGGATGACCGCTGATTCTGCTGAAAAAAAATTCCTGCTGCCAGCTGGGCCGGAAGGACATACCCCCGTTCCCGCAGATCCCGGTACCGGAGGCAAAGTCCGGGAAACAATCCCCATTCAAAAGGAATTCGTGCTGAAACAGGCCGGCGCCGCGGGGAGGCATTGTTCCCGGGCGCAATCAGGGAAAGGACCGCCAGGGAAAGGCCGGCATCCTGCCCGTCAGGCTTCAGGAGGTTATCCATCCATCCGGGGCATTGAAGATCCACTCCCTGGTGAAACAGATAGCCAGTGATCCGCTTTTTTAAAAACTGCTTCCGCTTTTTTTGGCGATCCGCCATATCCACGGCAGTATAAACCAGGAGACTGGTAATTACATTGCCCGGCTCCCGGGAGAAATTTCCAAAGCTGCCATCTGCATTTATCACTGCTTCCAGCCACCCGAGGCCCCGGTTTATACGGATCCGGTTCTTTTTGCTATCATCAAAAAAGAGGGCCATCACGGCCAGGGCCGCTGCGAGGGGACCGGACACACGCTGCTCCTTCCAGAATCCCTCCGGATTCAGTGCCAAAGCAAGTTTTTTTCCGGTTTCATTCCGTCTTCCTTTTATTCCTTCTCTTCGCATAAGCCTCATCAGTGGCTGATTTCCTGCCGGAAAAATTTTTCAACAAACTTTCCTGTTAAGGATATTTCCTGTTGGAGGATCAAAAAAGTACTCCGGAACCGGGAGGGGCAGGCCGGCGGGTATTTTTTACCCGTCCCCCGGCGACCATCCTCACTTTCCGGGAATGTTTTCAAGCGTTGTTACCAGGAATTCCCAAAATTTCCGGACACTTTCGATATTTACCTTCTCATCGGGTGAATGGGGAAAACGGATGGTCGGTCCAAAAGAGATCATGTCCCAGTGGGGATACTTACCGCCCAGAATGCCACACTCCAGACCGGCATGGATGGCTTTGATCTCAGGGGTTTTCCCGAATCTGTTCTGGTAGACCCGCTGCATGACATGGAGAATCGGCGAGTCCATGTTGGGTTTCCACCCCGGATAGGCGCCGGAAAAGGAGACCTCAGCACCGGCCAGTTCAAAAACAGCTTTCATACGGGAACCCAGTTCCTCTTTGGCGGAATCGACCGAACTGCGCATCAGGCTGGCGGCTTTAATGGTCTGATCTTTTTGATTTGACTTAACAATGGCCAGGTTGGAAGAGGTTTCCACCAATCCTTCCATGTGGTCGCTCATACGGATCACTCCATTGGGACAGGCTATCACTGCTTTGGTAAGGGCGGTCTGGACCTTTTCATCCACAAGCATTTCCGGAAGGGCGGTTTCCCCGGTCGATACCTTCAGGTCCGGCTCAGTGGCCGAAAGTTCACTTTTGACGGTTTCTGAAATTTCGCTGGCCAATTCCCGGAATCCGGAGACATGTTCCTTACTCAAAACAACAACCCCGAAAGCCTCCCGGGGGATGGCATTCCGGAGGCTCCCCCCGTCAATGGATGCCAGTCGTACCCCAAATGTTTCATAAGCCGCGTTCAGGATCCGGAAAAACACTTTAATGGCATTTCCACGCTGCAGGGGAATATCGATTCCGGAATGACCTCCCTTCATTCCCGTAATGTTCAGCTGTAAAGCAGTATACCCTGCCGGAACCTTTTCGCCGGTGTAGGAAAAAAGCATGTTGGCATCCTCACCCCCGGCACATCCGACATACAGCTCGCCCTCATCTTCAGAGTCGGTATTGATCAGAATCTCTCCGTTCAGCACCCCGGCAGGCAATCCATTCGCCCCGTCCATGCCTGTTTCTTCGGAGGCGGTAAGCAATACTTCCAGCGGTCCGTGCTTTATCGTGCGGGAATCCAGCACAGCCAGCGCGGAAGAGACACCGATGCCATTGTCAGCCCCCAGGGTGGTTCCGTTGGCGGAGACCCACTCCCCGCCGGCAATGGCTTCGATAGGATCTGTCGTGAAGTCATGCTCCTTGTCACTGTTTTTCTGGGGAACCATGTCAAGATGCCCCTGCAGGATAACCCCTTTCCGGTGCTCCATCCCGGGCGTGGCCGGTTTACGGATAATCACATTACCGGCTTTATCCTGAATGGTTTCCAGTCCCCGCTCTTTCCCAAAACGGACGGCCCATTCCCGGATTTTTTCTTCATGCCCCGATGGTCTCGGAATACGGAGCATCTGATCAAAGATCCGCCACACTTCGGTGGGTTGAATATCTTTTATTTGTACCATCTCTTTTTCTGTTTAGTAATTTTTTTAAAAAAGTTTATGCCCGTTTCAAGCGTGTGTATGCTTTCCGGAAAATAACCCCAACCATTTCGCTCTTTGAGCAGCGAAAAAATTGCCGTAAAACTGGTGAACAGGTTGACTGCCCCCCAAATCAAAAAGGGGCAGACAGCCAGGCCGGGTCAAAAACTATTTTCCCGTAATCGATTGAATGGCGCCCGTTTCCGGATGGATTCTTATGGCGTAACCCCCGGAAAGCAGTCTTTCCGGAAGGGGAGCTGTCTTTCCGAATTGGGGGAGCACCATTCGGGCCGACGCAATGGTTTTCAGGTCGAAGACTACAGCAACCGTTCCAACTGCCGGCATGCGGTAAAAGACCCCGCTATCCCCTGCCGAGGGATTTTCGGATCCGGCCAGTGCGGTGTAATTTTCCGTCAAAAGCTCCAGGGGCTCTACTTTCATTAACACAGGCTCCCCGGACAGGTCCGAAGCGGGCAAAACACCTTCGTTTTCCGAAAAACGGAAGACCACCTCCCCCTTTCCTGTGGAAGCGGAAGCCGGAACAAAATCAAAACAGAACGTCTCCTCCGTGTAGGTTTTCCGCCCGGTAAAGAGGCTCAGGTAATTTTCCTCGATCTTTTTCAGCTCCTGAAGACTCACTTCATAAGCGGTGCCGTCGGGATGAAACTCATCCATCAACCCCGCTGCCATGTGAAACCGTGTCAAACGGCACTCCAGTATCCGCGAGGCCGCTTCAGCCGCCTTCTTTTCGGTTTTTACACGCACGGGACGATAATTTGTGGTGGAATCCCCGGGCATATAAAGCGGCTGGTCGTTAAAACTGGAAAACCGGAAGCCATCCTCCTTTTGAACCGGTTCAAGAAAACGGTTGGTCTTCGTTTCCTGCCGGAGCATGGGAGGCTCAACCGGGGCATTAATCCCGGCCAGGCACCCATCCGGGGTCAAACTGACCAAAAAAGCCCCCTCCCCCATGGCCTGATGAACCTGCTCAGGATCGGGTTCAGAAAAAGAACCCAGCTGAACATCTTTCAACTGCCACTGCACCGAAGGCCTCTCTTTTGCATCATTAATCCCCAGCAATTGCCCCGCATAAGCTGCATATGGACCGGGTTCGAACGCCTCTTTGACAACGGTCACTGACAAACGCACCCCTATCCGCGGCAGGGCATAAACAACCCCCTCTTTCCAGGCAGGGGCGGTATCCTCATCCCCCTTTTTTTTCCGTTGGCCCATTGCCGGAAAAACCAGCAAAAGGACCAGTACCATAAAAATGAATCGTTGCATAACTTTTTTTATTTAGGATTTAAAAATAGAACTTTTATGGCGTATTTGCAATACTGATCGTATTGGTTGACCTGGTAAAAACAACTCAAAAAGTGGCGGAAGAAGAAAAATCGTAAAAATTTTTATAATTCGAGAAAAGCTTTCCCCAAAAAAGCAATGATATCCCCGGCCAGCAGGGCATTTTCCGATTTTTCCCGTGCGGCCAGGTCGCCTGCCCGTCCGTGCAGAAAAACCCCGGCAACCGCGGCCTGATAAGGGGGCAGGTGTTGTGCAAGCAGGCCGAGAATGATCCCGGTGAGTGCATCGCCACTGCCGGCAGTCGCCATCCCGGGATTCCCGGTGGAGTTAAAATACACTGCCCCATCCGGGGTGGCCACAGTGGTATAAGCTCCTTTTAAAACCAACACTACCTGATATTTTTGGGCAAAGGCTCGCTGTTTTTGCATGCGTTCCCAGGAGTCGGAAAATGCGCCGGCAAGGCGCCTGAACTCTCCGGGATGGGGCGTAAGAATAGAATTTTCGGGAAGCTGTTCCAGAAGCTCCCTGTTTTCGGAGAGCATGTTCAGGGCATCGGCATCGAGGACCAGCGGTCCCCGTGCTTGTTCGATCAGCGCATGCAGTGCCCGGATGGAATTATGTTTCATTCCCAGTCCGGGGCCGGCACCAACCGCCGAAAAGGGCGACAAATCGGGAAATCCGGTAAACATGGAATCATGGGCATCAATACTGACCATGGCTTCGGGTACCGCCGACTGAATAATGGAATACCCCAGCCGGGGTACATGGGTGGTAAGCAATCCGGTTCCTGAACGAAGACACCCCCGGGATGCCAAAACAGCGGCACCCATTTTCCCATAACTGCCCGCAATTAGAAGGGCATGGCCGAAATCTCCCTTGTGTGCAAATACCGAACGGCGGGGAATAATTTCCCGGACCATTAATTTTTCGGTCATGAAAAACCCGGAGGAAACACGGGCCATCCCGTCCGGATGCAACCCGATCGGCAGAACTTCCCACTTTCCGGTATACTGTTCATTCTCTGCAAAAAGAAAACTAATTTTTGGAAACTGAAAGGTCAGCGTATAATCGGCTTTAAGAATATTCGCGGGAATGTTTGATCCGTTATCTTCTCCCATCAGGCCGCTGGGAACATCGATGGAAACCACCCTGTTCGGGCATTCGTTCATCCGGTGAACGATTGCAGCGGGAAGGTCCTTCAGGGGCCTTGTAAGGCCGGAGCCGAAGAGCCCGTCAATCAACAGGTCGGTAGGACGGATTTCGGGAAAATCGTCCGGATGGCCGATCCGGCTCAGCTTTACTTTCCCTTGGTTTTCCAGCCGTTGCCAGTTGGTGGCCGGGGATCCCTGAAGCGCTTTCCCCAAGCGGAGCAGGTACACTTCACACGGATAACCAAAATCGGCCATCTGCCGGGCGATGGCCAGGGAGTCCCCTCCGTTATTTCCCGGTCCGGTAAAAAATATCAGCCGGACTTCGGTGGAAAACCTTTGAACCAGCCAGTTAGATATCTGCATGGCTGCCCGTTCCATCAGGTCAATATCGGCAACAGGTTCTTTTTCAATAGTGTATTTATCGATGGCTGCTATTTGCCGGGTCGTAAAAAGTTTCATGGCATCCCTTTTTATTGTTTCATAATCTTTTCCTTAAGCCACCGGGGACGGTCGGTTGTAATTCCGGAAACCCCCAGTTGGGTAAGCCGCCGTGCTTCCTCCGGATCATTCACCGTCCAGGCAAACACTTCCAGTTGAAGGGATTTGGCATGCGTCATGACCTGCGGGTCAATGAGCCCGAAATGAAGGTCCACCCCGTCGAGCCCCTCTTCTGCAGCCTCCTCCATTTTATTCAGAAGCCCCCGTTTCCGGCTGCTGAGCCAGTAACAGGCATTGTCCGGAAAAGCCTCTTTGGTGGCAAGGATCGTATCCCAGCCGAAACCGATAAAAACGATCTGATCCGTTTTACCACTCCCCTGAACCACCCTCTTCAGATGGGGCAGGACCTCACTTCCGCATTTGATCTCAACGAAAAGGATCCGGCCGGGGGGCAGTGTGGCAATAATTTCGGAAAGAAAAGGGAGCTTTTCCCCCTGGTATTTTTCATCTTTCCAGCTCCCGGCATCAAGTTCACGAAGCACCAGTGAAGGAGTGTCACTGACAGAAAAATTTGTTTTGCCGGAACAGGTCCGCCGGGTGTCCTCATCGTGAATGACCATCACCCGGTGATCTTCGGAGAGGCGAATATCAACCTCCACCCCGCCGGCTCCCAGCTCCCAGGCAAGATTTGCGGCCGCCACCGTATTTTCCGGGGCCAGCCAGGAAGCCCCCCGGTGAGCAATGAACCGGGGCTGGGCAAACAATCCAAAGCTCAGAAAAATAAAAAACAAAAGCGAAGAAGGTTTCATCGCATTAAAATTGTAAGATATCAAAGGTATTTGCCTCATTATTAGCATTCATTTTAATTGCATCGGGAAAAATTCGCAAGCTCACTTCGAGAAAATGCTGACGCATTTTTATGGAACTCCCCCTATTTAAATTATTCTTTTTTGTGAAACATCGTTAAATGGTCGTTATCCATAAAAAACAAAGATAACAAGAGTAATAAGATTTTTTGTTCCATTCCGGATTAAAAAATGTAGTTTTACACCTCCAAAAAAACAGAATCTCCAGGAAAAAATAATAAACGAATGGAAAGGAACACACGGGAAAAGGAAAACAACCGGTATCGCGAAAATTTTCTGAAAAGAATTTACCACCAGCTCCTGGCAGGGGCATTAATTTTCATTTCCCGTTTTCCTTTTTGGCTTTTGTACCTGATCTCGGATTTTCTGCGGTTTTTTATCCAGAAAATTTTCAGGTACCGCCGCCCGGTTATTTTTGACAATCTCCGGCATGCCTTTCCCGAAAAACCGGAAAAGGAGATAAAAAGCATTGCTCATGAATTTTACCGTCATTTTACCGATCTATTGCTTGAATCGATCAAGCTTTACAGCATTAGCGCAGCGGAGATGGACCGGCGCATCACCTTTAAAGGGCTTGATTTAGTAAAAGATCTTTACCGGGAGAGAAAAAGCATCATTATTCTGGCCATGCATCATAACAACTGGGAGTGGTGCAGTTTTGTCGAGACCAAAGTGGATTACAAAGGGTTAATGATCTATAATCCCATACGCGGGAACCAGGCCATGGAGCGGTTTTTACTGCATTCAAGGGAAAAATGGGGCGGAAAGTGCATCCCTGTCAATAAATCGGCGCGTGTAGCGATGGATTTTCACCGGAGGGGAATTCCTTCGGCGCTCTGGCTGGGAGCGGATCAGGCTCCCCGCGCCACCTCAAAATTCTGGACGCTGTTTCTGAACCGCGAGGCTCCCTTTTTCTCGGGACCTGAAAAAATCGCGGTAAAAACCAACCAGCCGGTTTTTTTCGAGCGGGTCAGAAAAACCGGCCGGGGACGTTACGAAGCCGAGTTCATTCCTCTTTTCCTGAACCCGCAGGAGGTGGAGCCTTCCAAAATCTTACTGGCTTACGTTCAAAAAATGGAAGCAATCATCCGGGAGGAACCCGCCTATTATTTATGGTCGCACCGGCGCTGGAAGCACCGGCGCCCGGAAAACATCCCGCTCACCTTAGACCGCTGACAGGAATTCATGAATGCCCCGGGCGGCCACTTTTCCAGCTTCAATGGCATGAACCACCAGACTGGCCCCTTTTTCCGAATCCCCTGCGGCAAAAACTTTTTCAATGGAGGCCTGTTTCTGCTCATTCACCTTCACATTCCCACGGGCATCGTATTCCACGCCGAGGGAATCAAGCAACCCACTGTGTACAGGCTGGGTGAATCCCATGGCCAGAAGGACCAGATCAGCTTCGATCCGTTCAATGGATCCGGGAACTTCTTTCATCTGAAACCGGCCATTTTCATCCTTCACCCATTCGACCTGAACCACCTCCACCTGCCGCAGTTTTCCATTCTCCCCGATAAACTTTTTGGTGGAGAGGCTCCAGCGACGCTGACAGCCCTCCTCGTGCGAACTGGATGTCCGCAAAACCGTGGGCCAATAGGGCCAGGGATCATTGTCGGTGCGTTTTCCCGGGGGCTTGGGAAGAATCTCAATCTGCGTGACGGATGCTGCCTTCTGGCGAATGGATGTGCCGACACAATCGGATCCGGTATCCCCGCCGCCAATGACCAGTACCTTTTTCCCTTTGGCAGAAATGCGCTCTTTTTCAGGAATCTCCTTTCCCGAAACGATCTGGTTCTGCCGGGTAAGGAAATCCATGGCAAAATGAACGCCCTCCAGTTCACGGCCCTCGACATTGAGATCCCTCGGTTTCTCGGCGCCCACCGCCAGCAGGACAGCGTCAAAATCCTTCAGCAGCGACTCCCCGGTAATATCCGCTCCCACGGCAACATTGGGCTTGAAAACGATCCCTTCCGCTTCAAAAATACGAAGCCGCCGGTCAATCACCCGTTTATTAAGTTTAAAATCGGGTATGCCGTACCGCAGCAATCCGCCAATGGCCTCATTTTTCTCAAAAACAGTAACGCTATGGCCTGCCTTATTCAGCAGGTCGGCAGCCGAGAGGCCGGCAGGACCGGAACCAACAACGGCCACTTTCCGGCCGGTTCTCCTTTTTGGCGGAGCTGGCTTTATTATTCCCGCATCAAAAGCCTGTTCCACCGTCGCACATTCATTCTCGCGGATGGTTACCGGCTCTTCATGAATTTCCAGCACGCATGCCTTTTCACAGGGAGCAGGACAGACCCTCCCGGTAATTTCGGGAAAGCTGTTGGTCGATTCCAGAATATAATAGGCCTCTGCTGTTTCTCCGCGATAGAGTGCATCCTGCCATTCAGGAATTTTACTGCCCACGGGGCATCCCCAGTGACAAAAGGGAATGCCGCAATCCATGCAACGCGAAGCCTGCAGCATCCGGTCCTTTTCATTCAGGGTCTGTTCAACTTCACCATAATCAAAAATCCGCTCATCAGCAGGCCTGTAGCCTGCCGGTTTGCGCGATACTCTCATAAAACCTCTTGGATCTCCCATATCGAATTGTTGTAATTATCAGTAATAAATTGAATGGCTTATTCGTGACGCGAAGGGTCGTCTTCGGTCAATTGCAGTTTCTTTTGTAATTCAAGCAGTTTTTGCTCTTCCAGCACTTTTTTATACTCAAACGGTATCACCTTCACAAATTTGGGCAGGTATTCCTCCCAGTTGGTAAGCACTTCAGCAGCAAGGGTGCTTTGGGTATGCATCAGGTGGTTGCTGATTAGTGTCTGCAGTTCCACCACATCTGCTTTATCTTCCACCGATGTCAGTTCAACGAGACCCTTATTGCAGTAGTAGTCAAAATTGCCGGTATGATCCAGCACATAAGCGATTCCTCCGCTCATTCCGGCAGCAAAATTCCGGCCGGTTGTTCCGAGAACGACCACGCGGCCGCCGGTCATGTATTCGCAACAGTGGTCTCCCGTTCCTTCCACAACGGCACTCACCCCGGAGTTCCTGACACAGAAACGTTCGCCGGCAACACCGCGGATATAGGCCTCTCCGCGGGTAGCTCCGTAAAAAGAGGTGTTCCCGATAATGATATTCTCTTCCGGTTTGAAGGAGGATCCCGCCGGGGGCAGAACAATGATCTTCCCTCCGGAGAGTCCTTTTCCGATATAATCGTTGGCGTCTCCTTCAAGCCGGAAGGTGATCCCTTTCACCAGGAATGCCCCGAAACTCTGTCCGGCCGTCCCATGAAAGGTACAGTTAATGGTATCGTCGGGCAGGGCTTCCTCCCCGTAACGTTTGGAGATCTCCCCCGAAAGCATTGCTCCGGTGGTGCGGTCAATATTGGTGATTGGATGCGCGATCCATACTTTCGCTGCACCCCGGATGGCTTTCCGGGCCTCTTTGATCAGGTCCAGATCGATATGGCCTTTATTTTCCCGGGTATTCGGGTGAACATTATGTATGGGAAACTCTTTTGCCTCTTTGGGCATGTACAAGAGGCCTGAGAAATCAACCTTTTTCGATTTCCAGTTGATCACCTCCGGATCCACTTCGAGCAAATCGGTGCGTCCCACAATATCCTCAAACCGGCGCACGCCCATTTCTGCCAGGTACTCCCTGATCTCACGGGCTAAAAACCGGAAATAATTGATGGTATATTCCGCTTTTCCGATAAAACGCTTCCGGAGTTCCTCATCCTGGGTAGCAATTCCGGCCGGGCAGGTATTCATGTGGCATTTGCGCATCATCACACAGCCCAGCACGATCAGAGGTGCCGTGGAGAAACCGAATTCCTCGGCGCCGAGGCAGGCAAGAGCGATCACGTCGCGGCCCGATTTCAACTGACCGTCGACCTGCAACTTCACCCTTCCGCGCAGGTTGTTCATCACCAGCGTTTGCTGTGTCTCGGCGATTCCAAGCTCCACAGGCAGGCCGGCATGTTTGATCGAGCTTGCCGGACTGGCTCCTGTACCCCCGGAAGTTCCTGCAATCGTTATGATATCGGAAAATGCCTTTGAGACGCCGGCAGCAATGGTCCCCACCCCCTCTTCAGAAACCAGTTTGACCGACACTTTGGCATTGGGATTGGTAATTTTCAGGTCATATATGAGCTGTGCCAAATCTTCAATGGAATAGATATCGTGATGCGGCGGTGGGGAAATCAGGGTAATTCCCGGCGTGCTGTTCCTCGTTTTGGCGATGATCTTATTCACCTTATAGCCGGGCAGCTGTCCCCCTTCTCCGGGTTTCGCCCCCTGGGCTATTTTAATCTGCAACTCTTCGGCATTCACCAGGTAGTTGTTGGTCACCCCAAAACGCCCCGAGGCCACCTGTTTGATCTTACTGTTGCGATTCGTTCCAAAGCGTTCGGGGTTTTCACCCCCCTCGCCGGTATTGCTCCGGCCCCCAATGGTATTCATGGTGATGGCCAGTGCTTCGTGGGCCTCTTTGCTGATGGAACCGTACGACATGGCACCGGTAACAAAACGTTTCATTATCTCCTCTTCCGGTTCGACCTGGTCGATGTGGATGGGCTTCTTTTTAAACTTAAAGTGACTCCGGATAAAGGCGGGTTTCCGGTTCTGACGGTCCACCAGTGAGGTAAACTCCCGGAATTTTTTATAGTCATTGGTGCGGGTGGCCCATTGCAATAACCCGATGGTCTCCGGGTTCCAGGCGTGATGCTCTCCGTATTTTCTCCAGGCATAAACCCCGGCATTTTCAAAAATAAAGGGTTTCTCTGAAGAAGCTTCCCGGAAGGCATTTTCATGGAAAAGGGCAGCTTCTTTACAAATCTCTTCCAGGCCGATCCCTCCGATCTTTGCGGCCGTTCCGGTAAAATATTTATCAATGAGTTCTTTACTAACCCCGATGGATTCAAAGATCTGTGCACCGTGATAACTGCGAAGCGTTGAGATCCCCATTTTTGAAAAGACCTTCAGCAGGCCTTTGTCTACGGCTTTAATATAATTTTTCCGGGCCTCCTTGTACTCCAGGTCAATTTTCCCCTGCTTCACCATGTAATCAATGGCGGCATAGGCAAGGTATGGATTGATCACACTGGCCCCATACCCCAGAAGGAGGGCATAATGGTTCACTTCGCGAGCTTCGGCCGTTTCCACAATGATGCCCACCTGCATCCGCTTCTGTTTTTGTATGAGGTGGTGATGCACCACAGCAACGGCCAGCAGCGAAGGAATGGCTGCCTGTTCTTTGCTGATATTCCGGTCGCTGAGAATGATGTAATTCTTTTGATGATCCACAGCCGCCTCCGCCTCTTTTTTCAGGATCTCCAGGGCCTCTTCAAACCCTTTCGGTCCTTTCCCGACAGGAAAAACCATGGGAATCACCACGTGGGAGAACATCTCATCCTTCAGATCCTTGATTTTTCCCAGGTCGGTATTGGTAAGCAACGGCCCCTGGAATTTTATAAGTTTACAATGTTCGGGGCTTTCTGCCAGGATGTTTGAATGAAGGGAGCCAATGTAGTTGGTCAGTGCCATCACCAATCCTTCACGGATGGGGTCGATGGCCGGATTGGTCACCTGGGCAAACATCTGCTTAAAATATTCAAAAAACCGTTTGGGTTTATCGGAGAATACGGCCGGCGGGACATCGTTTCCCATGGAGCCGGTGGGCTCAGCGCCCTTTTCACTCATGGGCTTGATCAACTCAAACATATCTTCTTTTGAGTAGCCAAAGGCTTTGGCGTAGGTCTCAAAATGATCGATAGCGGAGGGGACCCGGTGTTTCACCCTGATGTCATCCATCATAAGGCGGTTTTCGTTGAGCCACATCTGATAAGGATTCCGGCGGCTCAACTGTCCTTTTACCTCCTCGTCGGGAATGATGATGCCCAGCTGGGTATCCACCAGCAGGATCTTCCCCGGGCGCAGACGCCCTTTGGCCACAATTTCTTCCGGCTTGAAGGTTTGCACACCGACTTCCGAACCCATGACGATCAAATCGTTCCGGGTAATGACGTACCGGGAGGGCCTCAAACCGTTCCGGTCGAGGGTACCGCCGATGTAGCGGCCGTCGGAGAACACCATGGAAGCAGGTCCGTCCCAGGGCTCCATCAGGGTGGAGTGGTATTCATAAAAAGCTTTCAGGCTGTCGGGAATGGGGTTCTTCTTGTTAAACGACTCAGGGATCATCATGCATAAGGCATGCGGCAGGGTACGGCCGGTCAGGTGAAGAAATTCAAGCACATTGTCGAACGATGCCGAGTCGGACTTCCCCGGCTCAATCACCGGCAACAGTTTTTTCAAATCATCGCCGAAAACCTCTGATTTCATCAGCGCCTCCCGCGCCTGCATCCAGAGCCGGTTCCCTTTCACGGTGTTGATCTCGCCGTTGTGGGCCAGGATCCGGAAAGGCTGGGCCAGGTCCCAGGTGGGAAAGGTATTGGTACTGAAACGGGAATGGACGAGGGCAATGGCACTCTTAAAATGATCATTTTTAAAATCCAGGTAATACCTGCTCAGCTGATCGGGAGTTAACATCCCTTTATAAACAATAATCCTGGCCGAAAGACTGGGCTGATAAAAAGCCGCCTTGTGTTTCAGTTTTGAATCCCTTACCTCCTTTTCAACCATTTTACGCACAATGTACAGTTTCCGCTCCAGCGCGTCGGTTTCCAGGTTGGCTTTAACAAACACCTGCTTTATCAATGGTTCATTGGTCTTAGCAATTTCTCCCGGAGCTGAACTATCGACCGGCACATCGCGGTAGCCCACCAGTGTCAACCCTTCAGCCTCAATGTTCTTTGAAAGCACTTCAATGCAAAGGTCCGCCTCCTTTTTATCCCCGGGCAAAAAGACCAGGCCGGTACCGTATTTTCCCTTCTCCCCCACAGGCAGTTTTAAAACCGCTGTAATAAATTCATGCGGAATTTGCATTAAAATTCCTGCACCATCGCCGGTCGAATTATCGGCACTCATGGCTCCCCGGTGATCCATGTTCCGAAGAACATCCAGTCCCTGGTTGATAATATCATGGGACGGGTTCCCCTTAATGTGCGCAACAAATCCAATCCCACAACTATCATGCTCATTAACAGGGTTATACAATCCCTGCGCTTCCGGTAATCTCATCTGCATCGCTATCTAATTTTAATTTCTTCAAAAACTCAAAAAACAGGAAAATTCCCGATCATTTGCTGTTAAAATGAAAGCAAAACCTGACTTTTTTTAACGAAATGAAATCAAATGTAATAAAAACAGACAAATATTGCGTTTAGCCATCCGGAATGGCAGGTTAAATAACATACAGTTAACCTTTATGCCAAAAAAGGGATAAAATCCGGAAAAAAACGGGAGAATTCTGAAAAAAATTGCCAAAATCAACCCGGAGAAGTAAAAATCAATGAAATTTTTTGATTGGCCTATTTTACAATTTGATTTATTGAGTCTTCAATTTTATCAAAATGAAATTTTTCCAATGCTTTTTCTTTCTTTTCTGAAATTTTATCCAGACATAAATTACCGATACTTCCTTCATGGGTATGTTTGACCTCCCGCCGGGGATGAAAGGTGCCGTTCTCAATGTTCTCAGCCACCTTCCGGTAGGCTTCCCGGAACGGGACTCCCTCCAGCACCAGGCGGTTAACCTCTTCCACACTGAACAGAAATTCATATTTGGGATCCCGGAGGATCTCTTCGTTTACCCGGGTCTCCTTCAGTGCCAGGGAAGCCACATCGAGGCAATCATTCAGTTCTGAAAAAACGGGCAGAAAGATCTCTTTCACCACCTGCAGATCCCGGAAATAGCCACTGGGCAGATTGTTAACCACTCCATTGATCTGCTGTGGAAGTCCCTGAATTTTATTGCATTTTCCCCGGATAAGTTCAAATACATCGGGATTCTTTTTATGGGGCATAATGCTGGATCCGGTCGTAAAAGTTTCGGGAAGGGCAACAAAATTAAAATTCTGGCTCGCAAAAAGGCAAACATCATAAGCCATTTTAGAAAGGGTTCCGGCGATGTTGGCCAGGGCAAAGGAGACGATCTTTTCCACCTTCCCGCGCCCCATCTGCGCATAAATAACGTTGTAATTCATGTCGTCAAAACCGAGCAACTCGGTAGTCATCCGGCGGTTAAGGGGAAAGGAGGAACCGTACCCGGCGGCCGAACCCAGGGGATTTTGATTGGCAATATTAAAAGCCGGCAGAAGCAGTTCCAGGTCGTCGGTCAGACTCTCGGCATAAGCGCCGAACCAGAGCCCGAAAGAGGAGGGCATTGCCACCTGCAGGTGGGTGTATCCGGGCATCAGCACTCCTTTGGTGGCATCGCTCTTTGCCAGCAATAAATCAATCAGCTTCCCGGTGGAAAGCACAATGCTTTTTATCGCATCGCGGGTAAACAGTTTCAGGTCAAGCAGCACCTGATCATTCCGCGAGCGGCCACTGTGAATTTTCTTGCCCAGGTCCCCCAACTCCTGCGTTAAAAGAAATTCAACCTGAGAATGAACGTCTTCCACCCCCTCTTCGATGATAAAGTCACCCGAAACCGCCTGATGGTAGATTTTTTTTAACGCCTTCAGTAAAACCGGCAATTCCTCTTTCCCGATCAAACCGATCGATTCAAGCATCGTTACATGCGCTATGGACCCCAAAACATCGTAAGGAGCCAGGTACAGATCAAGTTCACGATCCTTTCCCACCGTAAATCGCTCAATCACCTCATGGACGGATAGTCCTTTATCCCATAGTTTCATTCGTTTTTTATTTAAATTATCCAAGGTTTCCGGGAAACGCGGAGGAATTATATTTCATCTCCTGCGGGATGAATCATAACATAACCGGTTCCCGGGGTAAAATGAAAATTTGAACAAAGATATGGAATTTGATTCACAAGCTTTTTCCCCTGGCGCCTGAAAAATTCAAAAAAAATTATCACTTTTACCTGGCACTTTCACCCGAAGCGCCCTTTGCTAAGTCATTGCAATTTTTTTTGCCACAACACGGGCAGGGGAACGGCCAGAAGATTTTTTTTTTGATGCACTGAACCATTTAACATGCAGGGAACCTCCCCGCAGGAAGAGAACGTGAATATAAGCGTTGTTTGGGACGGGCTTCAAAACCGGGCTAAATGGTGGAAAAGCCCCAATCAATGGATCCGCCTAAGAAAAAATGCGGAAAAAGAATGGAGAGAAAAAGTTTGTGGGGTTTAAGGGGTGGAACCCTTTGAAAAGCGTGTTTTTTAAATAGTTAACAATTAGATGTTTAAATAAATTATATCCACATGAAGAATCTCGGGAGAAAGCACTACTACATCCTGGCAGCGTGGTTTATTATCAATTTCATACAGGCGTTTTTCACCGGATTGCACTCCGACGAATCCTACTACTGGATGTATTCTGAAAACATGGCCTGGGGCTACTTCGACCATCCCCCGATGGTGGCTTTGCTCATTTTTCTGGGACATGCGCTGATTCCAGGGGAACTCGGAGTGAGGCTCCTGTTCATTTTGATCTCCACGGCTACTCTGGGCCTTATTTTTAATGAGCTGAATGAAAAAAAGCACCTCTTTTTTCTGACGATTTTTGTTTTTTCCTTTCCCCTGACTCATACCCATATCGGAGGTTTCCTTGCCCTTCCCGACACTCCGCTGCTTTTCTTTACCGTGGTCTTCCTGATCCTTTACAAGCGTTTTTTACAGGAGCCCGGCTTTAAGATCTCCGTCTGGCTGGCAATAGTGGCTGCTGCGATGATCTACAGTAAGTACCATGCCTTCCTGGTGATTGGACTGACGGTACTTTCCAACCTGAAACTACTGCGGAGCAAATATTTCTGGACGACACTTCTTCTGACCCTGTTGATGCTGGCGCCCCATTTGTGGTGGCAGGCAGAAAATGAATTTCCCACATTCAGGTACCACCTGTTTGAACGCAGCAAACCTTTCGGACTGGAATACGTTTTTTCTAATCTGATCAGCCAGGTGGTCATTGCAGGTCCGCTGACCGGAGTGATCGTTCTCTGGAAGCTGCGCCGGTTCAGAATAAAAAATGCATTTGACCGGGCGTTGATTTTCAACATCCTCGGATTTTACATCCTCTTTTTCCTGATGAGTTTTAAAAACCGGATAGAAGCCCACTGGACAGCAGCCATCATCCCCATGCTTATGCTGGCCACCTATCCGCTGATTTCCGGTGACCTGAAGGCTGCCCGCTGGTTCAGGCGGCTTTCAGTCCCCGTGATTGCCCTGTTTTTCCTGGCAAGGATCTATCTGGCCCTCGACATCATTCCGAATGCAGGGCACATAAAAATTGCCTTTTACAATGCGAAGGCCCATGCGATGGAAATAAAAGCGCGGTCAGGAGGTAAAAAAGTAGCTTTCTTTAATAATTATGCCACCATCAGCAGTTATATCTTCTACACGGGCGATTCCGCCGTTCACCTGTCGACACCGGGATACCGGTTTTGCCAATACGACTTATGGAACGATGAACGCTATGCCCGTGGCGAACCGCTTTTTGCAGTACAGCCCGAAAACATTCACCCGCCGAACCTGACCCAAACGGCTACCGGACGGATGAAAGGTTTTGTGGCGATCGACAAATTTCAGTCTTTAAAAGGGCTGGAGATTGCACGAGTCCATTCAGAAACGGCCGGGGAAAATGCACTTTTTGAGGTGGTTTTATCCAACACCAGCGACCGTGCGGTTAAGACCGCCCACATTTCAAAGCCGTCGCTGGGTATTATGCAGGAGCGCCGGAAGGAAATTTGTGCGGTTCCCCTGACCCGCTCAAACCGGAAAAATGAGATCCTTCCCGGCGAGAAGGCCACCCTCCGGCTGGAAGTTCCGCTATGCGATCTGAATGAAAAACTTCCCCTTCTCATTTACACACGATCGAAAGATAACTACCGCGGGGAGATTGTCAAAACCGCGATAGAAGACCTTTTTCAGGGGACCTGAAGAAAAACCAAAAAACTTCTTCTTTTTTGGTTTTGATGCAGGAACCCCTTGTTATTTCGACAGGAAATCGGCATGCAACACCTGCATGTATGCCTTTGCGAAACTCAAATCGAAGGAAGATTCTCCGGTATTTTCCATATTCAGAAATTTCCCGGTTTCCTGGTTATAAAAAACCTGTCCCTGCGGGGTAAGGTATCCCCAGCCAAGGTCCAACATATAAAAAGCATACGAGGGTGAAGAGAACAGGTTATGTCCGAACATATGGTCTTCCCTTTTCCACTGAAGCTGATCGAGCAGGGTGGGCATCAGGTCTGCCTGACCGCCCAACCGCCGGATCACCCCGGGCTCCGGAACAACACCACCGGTCCAGATCAGCGGAATGCGGTACGTTTCAGGATCGGTCACCGGCGTCAGTCCCGGATTGTTGGAGCCATGATCGGCCGTAATGATCACCAGGGTATTCTCCCAGTGCCCAGTCTTCTTAAAAGAACGGATAAAATCCCCCAAAGAGCGATCGGTATAAGCCAGCGAATTGAGAAATTTTGCCTCCATGGTCGTTCCTTCAATGATCTTCGCAGGAACATCAAACGGAACATGACTGCTTAAGGTGTATGCCACAGTAAAAAAGGGGCTTTCCCTCTTCCTTAGATCCTTCAAAAGCCGGTCAAAAAGGTAACCGTCAGGTACCCCCCAGCTACTCATGTTCTGCTGCTCAGGGGGAAATTCATTCCTGGATATAATTTGATCATAACCTCCGCTCAGCAGGAAAGATTTCAGGTTGTAAAAATCAATGTCCCCTCCGTAATAAAAAGCGGTATGGTATTGATGGTCATTGAAATAATCGGACATCATCTTTAACTTTCCCGCTTTCTCCGGAAAACGCATGATGGATGTACTGAGCAGGGAGGGATACCCACCCAGAAGGGCGGATAATCCCCGATCGGAGCGACTCCCCGAAGCGTAAAAAGCGGGGAAAATAATCCCTTCGCTGCTCAGGGAATCCAATTGGGGACACACATCATAATCCCCGCCAAAAGAGGCCAGCACTTTATTCGAAAAACTTTCAAGAATGATCAAAAGGACATTGGGAGATTTATCTCCCGCCGGCCGGATCAAAACCGTGTCGGCAGGCCTCCGCTGCTCCTCCATGGCTTCAAAAAGCGCATAAGCTTCCCGGTCGCTGGTAAATCGGCAGGGATTCTGATACGACTCCCGGCGTTCAATGGTCTGGACAAAATTCCATAAATAATTGGCCGCGGCCTGGTTGGCATACAAATTCCGGCTGAAAGCCACGGTGCTTTTATTGATGGGGGAGGTCCCGAGCCCGCCACGGATCGGCAGAAAAAGGAAAGCGGTACAAAAAAACATCCCCGCGGCAAAGTACCACCGCCGTGGAAAAGGTCCCCGGGCATCCTGTATCAAAAACCGGAGAAACAGCCAGCGGAACAGTACAAAATAGAAAAGGAAAATCCCGGCAACGAGCAATATATCTTTTATGGTAATGCTGGAAACCATCCCCCCGGGATCCTCCAGGTAGTCAAAAGCGGAAATGCCCATCCGGGTGCCCCAGTGAGGGTATAACCCCATATCAAAAATATTCAGGAGCGTAACGGGAATAAAAAGAATAAGGGTATAAGCCTTTAACCAGGGAGCCGGATTTTTTGGAAAGGAGACAAATGCCCCCACCAGAAAAAGACCGGGGATGACAGTCAAATAACTGGCGGTTGACAAATCCATTTTAAACCCGTGAAAAAATATCCCGTACAATTCATAAGTACTTAAATCACTTGTCAAATGACTGTTAAAGAGCAAAAAAAACGCTTTTGAAAGGAAAAAGTAGAGCAGCCAGAACAAGAGGTACTTGATGAAAAAAGAAAACGGTTTCATGTTTTTCTATAATTGCTTAAAAATTAACTCATAAAAAAATCGCTTCAGCACTGGATGGGAACCGGTATTCCTCCGGGCTAACCGGCATAAAAAATCACCCCCCCATAAAAACATTCACCGAAAAAATTCCGGTCAACCGGAAGCACCAAGCCATCCCCTTTTTTATTCCCCTTCGTCAGGAACCGCCCACTACGAAATGCGCTTGCAAATTCTGTCGAAATGCGTCTGCATTCTATCGAAATGCGCTTGCGAATTCTGTCGAATACCTTTTAAATTGAACGCTAATAATGCGGCAAATTCATTTGACATTTTTCCATTGGAATAAAAAATGATATCCAACGCTTGATAATTCTACATTCCGGGGCGGTAAAATTAAGAAAAGTCAATGAAAGACCGTCCTGTTTTTGTTTTTAAGCGTGCACCTGACTCAAAAAAAAACTCCGGATGCCCCGGGACTTTTCCGGCATTTAAAAAATGAAACGAGCATGATTTATAATCACAAAAGATTATGAAAAAAAATATCCACTCCGGGTCC
>JAGYMR010000079.1 GCA_018400515.1 Tangfeifania sp. | reverse complement strand
GAAAGTGAAAAATAAAATATACCATCTTTTTTTTATTAATTTTATTCAACTTAACCGCACATAAATGAAACGAGCATGTAAAATATTAACGCCCAAGAGCATAATTAAAACAGATGCGAGTTCCATACTATACCGCTGAAAATAAACAATTTTAATAGTATGAAATCAAATTTAAAACCGGACCAGGTCCCTCCACCCCAGGCCAGGAATTGGGAAAATAACCTTGAAGCGGAAAGATCGCTCACTTTTGATATCCTTGTTCCTCCCATTTTTATTCAGAAAGAAACCTATCTGAAACTCACCGGCGAAAACGAAGGGCGGATCCGGATCTATCTCGGACTCGAACCGGAAAAAAAAGAGGGAAAGTATGTTTTATGTTCGTACGCTATTTCTACTTTCCTGATGGGAAGTGGCGAAGTCTTCAGGGATTACGAAAATCCGGTATTTAAACTGGATCCCGAAAACAACGATGTATCTTCAAATACCGGGGCTGTAATCGAAAACATCCAGCGCTACCGCCTGTGGCGCAACGGGAAACTGGATCCCGGCAATGCAGCGGCTGCCCTCCGGAAATATATTTACCCCAATGCCTATTTGTTGAGCAAATATGAACTGAATGAAATTTTTTCATCCGGAAATGAGCGGGCACAGATTTCCTTTGGAATTTCAAAAACCATGAATGCCATGGTTTATCCGGGAATAAAAAACACCGCCCCTTCGGAAGAAAGCCCCCTGGTCTTTAATTTCAGCCATCCATGTCCGCCGGTATGTGATGGATCAAGCATATTCAATGCGGCAGACAAAGACCTGTCCGACAGTGCGGAAAAACCTTAAAATCAAGGGACCAACTTTTTAGTTTTGCCGTTTTCAAAAATGAATGATTTTGAGGGAGCCGAAACAATAGCCGGGAAGATACATCCGGCAGGCCAAAAAAAAACAGGAACCCGCGGGCTCCTGTTTTTTTTCTTACACTCCTTCGTGTCCTATTTCATAGGATACTTTTTAAATATGCTCTCTGATTTCATCAGAATTTCAATGTACTGTGCACGCTGATAAGAATAGGGATCCTTCATATTCTTCCGTGACAGCTTCCCCCTGAAATCATCCAATTGCTTGTACCCCTGTTTGTCCATCCACGCATTCATCTCAGAAAGGATCTGAGATACGACCGATGCCTTGTTCTTATAAACGGAACTGACCATTTGGACAGTATCGGCACCGGCAAGGATCATTTTTATCACATCCTCTGAATTGTGGATTCCGCGGCTGGCACAAATATTTCCGTTTACGTTTCCATAAAGCAGTCCGGCAAACCGCAGCGATACCATGTAATCCCTTGTACCACTCAGTTCCCAGGGATAAAAGAACTCCTCCTTGTCGATATCGATTTCAGGCTGGAAGAAACGGTTAAAAAGGACATAGGCATCGGCACCGGCTTCATCCATCTGTTTAATAAAATTCAGCGGATTGCTGTAAAACATGCTTATTTTCACGCTGACCGGGATATTCACGGCCTTTTTTACCTGTTTTAAAATTTCAATCTGCTTCTCCTCGAGCGATTGCCCGGTTACTTCAAAGTAACCCGGAACAGCATATAAATTAATCTCAAGGCCTTCCACCCCGGTTTTTTCCAGCTCTTTGGCATACTCCACCCAGGTGGGTTCATAAAGCGCATTGAGGCTGGCAAATACCGGTACATTCACCTGTTTCTTTAACTTCTCGATCTTATAGAGATGCTCTTTCGGACCGGCATGTTCGATGTTGGGAAACAAGCGTTCCATCTCCGCATTCCGGTACTCATATTCGGTGAGATCTTCCGACATCTGCAGGTCCTCGAGTTGAATCTGCTCCTCGAACAACGACCGGTAAACGATGGCTCCGATTCCCTCTTTTTCAAGTTCACCGATCACCTCCGGTTTTTCCACCAGGTTGCAGGCACCGAGGATAAGCGGATTTTTCAGTTTAACACCCATGTAGGTGGTTGAAAGGTTTGCCATATCAATAGTTTTTTGTTTATAACAGACTCAGTGTAACGGTTAATCCGGCCATCACAACCGAGACCATTGTCATAAGTTTGATCAGGATATTCAATGACGGTCCGGATGTATCTTTAAAGGGATCACCCACGGTATCACCAACAACGGCAGCTTTGTGTGCTTCTCCGCCTTTGCCGCCATATTCTCCTTTTTCAATAAATTTTTTCGCATTGTCCCATGCCCCCCCGGCATTATTCATAAAGATTGCCAGGGTAAAACCGGTGGTTAATCCGCCTGCCAGAAGGCCAACGACCCCTGCTACCCCCATGGCAGCACCAACAATCACAGGTACGATAATGGCCACCAACGACGGAAGCATCATCTCCCGCTGGGCTCCTTTTGTTGAAATGGCAACGCATTTGGCATATTCGGGTTTGGTCTCCCCTTCAAGGATCCCCTTAATGGTGCGGAACTGTCGGCGAACCTCCTCGATCATAACACCAGCGGCCCGGCCAACGGCTTTCATGGTAAGCGCACTAAACAGAAAAGCCATCATGGCACCAATAAATATACCACCTAAGAACAGTGGGTTGAACAAGGTAATATCATAAGCTTCGGAAAATTGTTTTACCGAAGCGGTGGCAATTTCAATTCCATCGGCTCCCTCCGGAACATCAATATAAAAATCCAGTCCGCCCTTGGTAACAAATCCTTCTCCTGCTTTGGCCACTTTGCCAAACCATAGACGAACTTCCTCCATATAGGCTGAGATCAATGCCATAGCGGTGAGGGCTGCGGAACCAATGGCAAACCCTTTTCCGGTTGCAGCGGTCGTGTTCCCCAGCATATCAAGGGCGTCGGTACGTTCACGGACCTGCGGATCCAGCTCCGACATCTCTGCATTTCCTCCGGCATTATCTGCAATCGGGCCAAAAGCATCAGTTGCCAGGGTAATTCCCAGCGTGGAAAGCATCCCCACGGCTGCAAAACCAATTCCGTAAACACCCATGGCGAAATGTTCCGCGCCGCCGGCAGCCCAGAAAGCACCCATAATTCCAAGAACGATGGTTACCACCGGAATCCAGGTGGAGGTCATGCCTACGGCAACCCCGTCAATAATGGTTGTTGCGGCTCCCTGCTGGGCTTGTTTGGCGATCCCTTTGGTAGGCTTGTACTCATCGGAGGTGAAATATTCGGTTGCCTGTCCGATAATGACGCCAGCGGCCAGTCCGATCACAACAGCCCAGAATACACCCCAGGTAACCCAGCCAAGATATACCATGCCTATCATCGCAATGAGAACCAGAATAGAACTTCCGCCGGTTCCCAGCAATAATGCATTTAACAGGTTCTTCTGTGTCGCTGATTCTTTGGTGCGCACCATAAAAATTCCAATGATCGAAAGAATGATGCCAATGGCAGCCACGAGCATGGGTGCCATCACGGCCTGGTAGGCAGTAAGCCCGGCATCCTGCATCACGATGGCAGGCAGCGAGGCCCCCAGGGCAGCAGTTGCCAGAATGGAACCGGCATACGACTCGTAAAGATCGGCTCCCATACCCGCAACGTCGCCAACATTATCACCAACATTATCGGCAATAGTGGCAGGATTCCGCGGATCATCCTCCGGAATGCCCGCTTCCACTTTTCCAACCAGGTCTGCACCTACATCAGCTGCTTTTGTATAAATACCTCCGCCGACACGTGCAAAAAGTGCCTGCGTGGAAGCACCCATACCAAAAGTAAGCATCGTAACCGTGATCTCTACCAGCTTGGTGCGGGTTCCCGCTTCATTCAAAACACCATTCACGACATATTCCGGATGGGCATGTACCAGGTTCAAACCCAGAAATCGAAGGCCCGTCTCCATGTTTTCCGGGGTATAAACATATTCATTCAATATCCAGAACCAGGCTGCAATATCAAGCAGGGCGAACCCCACAACTACAAGCCCCATCACAGCACCACTGCGAAAAGCAACCTTCAATCCCTTGTTCAGCGATTGGGAGGCTCCGTGAGCAGTACGGGCAGAAGCCAGCGTAGCGGTTTTCATTCCCAGATACCCGCAAAGACCCGAGAAAAAACCACCGGTAAGAAACGCTACCGGAACAAACGGATTCTGTACTTTAAAATAGGCCATGATGCCTAAAAGAACAAATAAAATCACAAATACAATGGTTACCACCTTGTATTGCCTGTTCAAATAGGCCATTGCACCTTCCCTGACATACTGTGCAATCTCTTTCATCCTGGGGGTCCCTTCCGAGTTCTTTTTCATCGATTTGAAAAAAACCAATGCAAAAACCAGGGCCAGGATCGAGGCAACAGGAACTAAGATAAAAATGTAACTCATAAGATAATAATTTTTATGTAACTAATGTTACGGTTTAGATTTTATTTATAAAAAAAATTAAATTCCAAAAAAGCAAATTTTTTGATCCTTAAAAAAGAAAAAATTCTTTCCAATTGACAAAGATAATTTTTAAAATGAAACAAGAAACTATTCCTCAAAAATGGATCAATGATTTACGCTCTTTCCCGTTCATCAGCACGGTAAGCGGGGAGTCAAACCGGATGTGTTTTACATAAGTCTTTTCATTTACAACCTTTCGCCCCTTTAACATTTCCATATGCAAGAAGGAGTTTTGGGATTGGTGCGGGACAGAAAAGTATCCCACATTCATGGATGTCACATTATGAAAAAAATGCGAGCCGAGAGAAGCATCGAGGGGGTAATCGGGCAACCCCATTTCCACGATCACACGGGCTTTTGAGATGTTTGCCCAGAAAACCGGGATTCCGGTATAGGGGTCCCGGGATCCCCACCGGCCGGGCCCGATTAAAATATACGCTTTATTCTGTTTCTCCATATCGCTGTTTATCTGACTGATCTCCCGGGCCATTTGCTGGGTTTTTGTCTTATCAAATTTTTCAGGATCCACAAAAACAACGTCCGTCACATTTTCAATTTTTCCATTCCCCATTCCACCTTCGGTATACATAAAGACCCGGCGCTCGTCAAGTTCCTCCAGGTCAACGTCCACCTGCTCCTCGGTACGGATCAGCGGTTTTATCTGGAGCAGATAAAAAGTGGGCACCCTTTTCCGGGAAGGATCGAGATCAAGGGCATACTCAATCTCCACCGGAGACCCCATGGCCTCTCTGAAAAGCTTAAGCAGCAGGAGCAGGGTTTCAGACAGTGGAAGTGCATTGTATTTCAAAATATTGGCAAAATCAACGACCCGGGGCCCATCGCCGTGAAGTCCCGGGACCAGCACATCATTTTCCAGTGAATAAGTGGAGACCGATTGCAGCAGGGTTCCGTCTTTTTCGCCCTCTTTGATCCTGAATTTTTGAATGGCGGCATTTTCGCCCTGGGTAATTAGATCAAAGTCACTCCGGGTTAGGTCGATGGCATAAAAATCTTTTTGGGTATCCCGCAGGAGATCGCTAACGGCCGATGGATTAATGGCAGGATATTTCGGGCAAAAACGGTAGGAGTTTTCACCCCCGGCCACGTACATTCCCAGACCGACGGCAGCCACTGAAAATCCGTCTTCGGGCTGCATGTATGAAACGGGGTAAAAATTATACGATTGAGCCACCCCCGAAATCGTCGGGTAATATTTATTGTTATACTTCTGTCCAACCACTTCCTGGATAACCACCGCCATTTTCTCCTCCTCTATTTTGTATTGAATGGCATCGAAGTAGGCCTGGGCCGTTTCGGTAAAAATACTGGCATAAACCAGTTTTACGGCCGTTTCAAGTTGGCTGTAGCGAACAGAAATGTCGGGATGGTTATTTGGAATGAGGAAGGTGGAATAAACCCCCGAAAAGGGTTGAAGCAAAGAGTCTTCAAACAGACCGGAAGACCGCACAGCCAAAGGTTTTTTCACTTTCCCGAGGTAGCTCATCAGGCGCTTCCGGAGCTTTTCATCAAATTCCGATTCAATAAAATGCCGGCGGATGGATTCATAATCGTTCAGGGCGTAAATATCGTCGTACAGGTTGTTTATCTCTATGAACTTATCGAATTCAAGCGCCCCGATCACGGCCGTTGCCGGAATCCGGATATTCATATCCGGGATCAGTTGATGAAAATCAATATTCTCAACAAGATTGCACATAAAGGCAATTCCGCGGCCCTTGCCCCCGAGGGATCCTTTAGCCAGCCGGAGAATGAGCCGGTCGGAGGTAGCCAGCTCCGCATCAAAATTAACGATGGTTCCTTTAAATTTCTCGAACCGGACCCTTTGAAAAACATCCAGGCAAAACTGCCGGATCGCTTCAGCCGATTTAAAATCTTCGGTTTTATACGGCCGCAATTGTTCGGCCATATTTATTTCACCGCGCGCCATCAGCCAGGTCGAAAAGGAATTTCTTTTTCCGTGATACAACAATGCTTCGGCCGGGATTTCCCGAAATTTTTGCTGAAACTCCACCAGGTTTTCGGCTTCGGTAATTGGCTTACCGTCTTTTCCTTTAAAGACAAAATTTCCAAACCCCAGGCGCCGGTACAAAAAATGGAGGATATCCATGGAGAGGCTTTCCGAATTTTTGTTGATAAAATCGGCCTGGATGGATCTGGCCCGTTCGGCATTTTCAATATCCTGCGACTGAAGCAAAACGGGTATCGGGTATTTCAGGGATTCCTTGGCATATTTTAAAAGGTCAATACCGGCATCTCCGTCCTCCACGCCGTTCCTTTCAAATTTTACATCCGATACCACACAAAGCATGTAGTGGCGGTAGCTGTTAATGATCCCGACCGCCTCCTCATAGTTATCAACCAAAATTACTTTTGGTCTTGCCCGCATTTTCAGGATTTTATGCAGTTCATCCTCGGCATCCTCCTGCACCAAAATCTGGGTTTGGGTCATGATGGTGGTATAGAGGATGGGAAGGTAGCGGGAGTAATACTGAATGCTGTTCTCTACAAGCAGGATCACCCGCACATTTCCGTTTTGGGTATCCCGTGCCACGTTTTTTTTGTCCTCAATGTACTTGATCATGGCCAGGAAGACGTTGGAATCCCCGTTCCAGACAAAAATCCGGTCAATAAAATCAAGTTTTCTTCCTTCGGCCTGAAAAAAGCGCAAATCGGCATTGTTGTTGGCCAGCAAAAGAAGAGGAACGTGTGGGCGTAAGCCACTTAATTCCCGGGCCGTTTCCACTGCTTTATCTTTATCCAGTCCGGCCATCACAATGATCAGGTCAAAATCACGGTGTTCAAGCGCCAAAAGCGCATCTTCGCGGGTGTTTACACTGGTAAAGCGGGGTGCTGCATAAAGATTGAGCTGCAAATATTCGCCGAAAATTTTATCGCTGAACTGCCCCTCACGGACAATGGAATAGGAATCGTAAAGGGTCGCAATAAGCAATACCTCTTTAATTTTTACAGGCATCAGTTCCTGAAAAATATCGCGGTCTGTTTTCTTCCGCTTATAGGTGTTCGCCAGTGTTATTTTTTCTAATTCCATTCCCTTCCGGGTATTAGGATATTTTCAGGAAAGCTTGCGGATCACCAGGCCCGAGCGCAGCTTCGGTTCAAACCAGGTGGTTTTGGGTGGCATGATGTTTCCGCTGTCGGCAATGTTAATGAGTTGGTCCATGGATACCGGGTAAAGGGCAAAAGCTGCTTTCATTTCACCCGAATCCACCCGCTTCTTCAATGCATCCAGTCCCCGGATGCCCCCGACAAAATCGATGCGCCTGGAGGTGCGGAGATCCCTGATGTTAAGCAGCGGTTCGAGCACCTGCCGGGATAAGATGGTCACATCAAGAACGCCAATGGGGTCATCGTTGTCATAGGTCCCCCCCCGGGCAGTGAGCCGGTACCACTTCCCAGCAAGGTAGAGGCTGAATTCGTGCAGGCGAACGGGCTTATATGCTTTTTGACCCATTTTTTCAACCTCAAAACAGTTATCCAACGCCGTGAGAAAAGCATCTTCCGAAAACCCGTTCAAATCCTTTATCACCCGGTTGTAATCCATAATTTCCAGCTGGTTGTCCGGAAAATGAACAGCCATAAAGAAATTATACGCTTCATCGCCCCGGTGGTTGGGATTCCGGGCCTTCCTTTCGAGTCCGATCCGCGCGGCGGCGGCAGTGCGGTGATGCCCGTCAGCCACATAGGTACAGGGAACCTGTGATTCAAATAGTTGTTCAATGGCCCTGTTTTTTCCTGCATCGTTAATGGCCCAGAATTGATGTCCAAATCCGTCATCAGCCACAAAATCATAATCGGGAGGCTGTTGGGTGACCACCCGGTTCACAATTTCATCGATTCCGGGCACTGCCCTGTAGGCAAAAAAAACGGGTTCGATATTGGCATCCAACGCCTCTGTGAGCACCATCCGGTCCTCCTCCTTTTCAGGACGGGTCAGCTCATGCTTTTTGATCACCCCCGTTTCGTAATCGGAACAGGCAGCCCCTCCGACGATGCCATACTGTGTACGGCCATTCATGGTCTGGGCATAAATATAGAACCGGGGTTCCGGATCCTGCCGGAGCCACCCTTTTTTCTGAAATAATAAAAAGTTTTCCCGTGCTTTCTGGTAGATCGCCTCCGAATGAACATCGGTTGCTTCCGGAAGCTCAATTTCGGCGCGTGTAATCCGGAGAAGGGACTTCTCTTTTCCTGCTGCCATCCGGGCTGCTTCCGAAGCGTTCATCACATCATAGGGAAGGCAGGCCAGTTCTTCAACAATGCTTTGCGGGGGTCGCAACCCCCGGAATGGTTTTATTATTGCCATTAATAAAAGATTAACGCGGGTTAATAGACTGGTTAAGTTAACAAAAAAGGAAAATCAATCCTCTTACTGCGGTTAATTTACCTGGTAAGTAGTATCCCCTTTCTCGAAAAAGGCGATCACCTGTTCCATTGCTGCTCCGCCGGTATTCACATTTGCTTCAATGGTCTGGGCCCCGGCTTTTTTAGATGTAAAAAAACAGCGGTCACTGAATTTTTCCATAAAGACCGCTGCCTTATCCGGTTGAATGTCGGACATGTATTTCAGCTGTGGTTTTTCCTCCATAATGCGCAGAAGGTCGGCCTCATTCACCACCTCTTTGCGCGAGGTATTAACCACAACGGCACCATCCTTCACGTGTTTCAGCACCTCGTAACAGACCGATTGAATGTGCTCGCCGCGGGCAGGAACATGGACGGAAACGATATCGCTTTTCGCATAAAGCTGTTCCAGGGATTTTGTTACCTTAAGCCCGATGGCAGCAGCGGCTCCTTTGCTGTAGCGGGTATAGACGACGACTTTCATGCCGAAGGCCCGGGCGATCCGGAAAACATTCCGCGCGACATACCCAAAACCATGTAATCCGAGGGTACGGCCCCGCAACTCTCCCCCGGCTTTGCCACTAAACTTCTCCCGAAGTCCGAAGATGGCCAGGCCGACGGCTAGTTCAGCAACCGCATTTGAATTCTGGCCGGGGGTATTCATGACGACCACCCCGTTTTGGGTAGCGGTTTCCACATCGATGTTATCATAACCGGCCCCGGCACGAACCACAATTTTCAGCTTCTTGGCTGCATTCAGGACTTTGTCATTCACTTTATCACTCCTGACAATGAGCGCATCAGCATCAGCAACAGCCTGAAGCAACGCCGCTTCGCCCTGGTATTTTTCGAGCAGTACGAAACGGTACCCCTCCCCTGCACGCTGAAAAATTTTCTTCATTTTCTTTAAAGCAGCAGGAGCAAATGGCTTCACTGTGGCAACAACTATGGTCCTCATCGCTCTATAAATCTAAAAAAAATGCAGGGAAATCCTGCATCTTTTTATTTGTTCTTTTCGAAATCCTGCATCACCTCCACAAGTGCTTTCACACTTTCGACCAGCATGGCATTGTAGATGGAGGCCCGGAACCCACCAACAGAACGGTGTCCTTTTATTCCAACCATTCCCTTTTGGCTGGCAAAGTCAAAAAACTCTTTTTCAAGGTCGGCATATTCCGGAGCCATCACAAATGTCACATTCATCCGGGAACGGTCTTCAGGATTCGGTACGGTTGGAACAAACAGTTTATTCCTGTCCAGCTCCTCATACAAGAGGCCGGATTTTTCCATGTTTATTTTTTCCATAGCCTCAACGCCCCCCTGTTCCTTCAGCCAGATCAATGTCTGCAGGCAGGAAAAAACAGGAAGCGTGGCGGGGGTATTGAACATGGATCCTTTATCGATGTGCGTCTTGTAGTTCAGCATGGTCGGAATGGGTCGATCCACTTTCCCGAGGGCATCATCTTTGATGATCACAAGGGTGGC
>JAGYMR010000078.1 GCA_018400515.1 Tangfeifania sp. | reverse complement strand
TTTTACGTGTACAAAAACGTGAACTATAAACATGAGCTGTTTTTTTTCTGTATGTTCCAATGTGTGATTCCCGGAATTTTTCCCGGTCAGGTCCGGAACAATGCTCTCTAACGCGTGCCTGCCTGCTTACTGCAAGGGAGAACGCCCCTGCCTGTTCCGGCAGGCCGGCCTAATTCTCATGCGAAATTACAAAAAAGTGACTGGAATAAAACGCCCGGGACGATCCATCCCCTATTTTTTCCGGAAATATACCTGAAGCGGCACGCCCCGGAAGTTGAAATTTTCCCGGATCTTATTTTCAATATAGCGCCGGTAGGGGGCACGAATATACTGCGGAAGGTTGGCAAAAAGGGCAAATGCCGGAGTAGCAGAAGGCAACTGGGTCACGTACTTGATCTTAATAAATTTCCCTTTTACCGCAGGCGGGGGGTATTTTTCCACTGCCTCCAGCAATACTTCATTCAGTGCGGAGGTTTTCACCCGCTTTTTCCGGTTCGCATTTACCTGCATGGCCGATTCAAGGGCTTTATGTACCCGTTGTTTGGTCGTAGCCGAAATGAAAAGGACCGGCACATCGATAAAAGGAGCGATCCGTTCACGGATTTCCGCTTCCATCCGTTTGGTGGAATAACCATCCTTCTCGATGAGATCCCATTTATTCACCAGGATCACCACCCCCTTTTTGTTTCGAACGATCAGGTTGAAAACATTCACATCCTGGGCTTCCATGCCCCGGGTGGCATCGATGAGAAGCAAACAAACATCCGACTTTTCAATGGTACGCACCGACCGGAGGACGGAATAAAATTCGACATCGTCATGCACCTTCCCCTTTTTCCGCAAACCGGCGGTGTCCACAATGACAAAATCGTATCCATACTTTTTGTAGCGGGTATGAATGGAGTCCCGGGTCGTCCCGGCAACCTCCGTAACAATGTAACGCTCTTCCCCCAGGAGGGTGTTAATAAAAGAGGATTTCCCGACATTCGGGCGACCGACCACGGAGAACCAGGGAAGCTCATGTTCTACCTCGCCAGCGCCTGTTTCCGGGAAGCTTTCAATAATACGGTCAAGCAGATCGCCGGTTCCGCTCCCGGTCATCGATGAAATGCAAAAAACCTCACCCAGTCCGAGGCCGTAAAATTCCTGGGCTTCCAGCACCCGTTGGCTGTTATCCACCTTGTTCACCGCAAGCACCACTTTTTTCCGGCTCTTCCGGAGAATCTCCGCAATGGCATCATCGAACGATGTAATCCCGGTCTCCACATCCACCATGAAAAGAACAACATCCGCTTCATCGATGGCCAGGCGGACCTGCCGGTTGATCTGTACTTCAAAAACATCCTCCGAGTTCATTACGTAGCCGCCGGTATCGATCACCGAAAAGACTTTTCCGTTCCACTCGGATTTCCCGTAATTCCGGTCACGGGTAACCCCGGAGATCTCATCCACGATGGCTTCCCGTGATTCGGTCAGCCGGTTAAAAAATGTGGACTTCCCGACATTGGGGCGTCCGACAATGGCCAATATTCTACTGCTCATTACTCCGCTTTTTTATATTTTTTTAAAACAGCAAGGGATTCCGAAAAAAATCTAATAGGCATCATACCCAAATCGCTTTAACTGTCCCTCCTTGCTGCGCCAGTCTTTGGCAACTTTTACAAACAACTGGAGAAAAACCTTTTTCCCGAAGAACTTTTCGGCATCCAAACGGGATTCCGATCCCACCCGCTTTAACATGTTTCCCTCTTTTCCGATGATGATCCCTTTCTGGCTTTCACGCGACACATAGATCACGGCTTTCATTTCAATGATACCGGCTTTTTCCTTGAATTCCTCCACCACCACTTCCACCGAGTAGGGAACCTCTTTCTGATAAGTCAAAAGGATCTTCTCCCGGATGATCTCTTCCATAAAGAACCGTTCGCTGCGGTCGGTCAGTTCATCTTTTCCGAAAAACGGCGGGCTTTCGGGAAGGTGTTCCAAAATACGGGGAAAAACCGGATCCAGGTTAAAGTTTTCCCGGGCAGAAACCGGAAAAATAGCGGCTTCGGGAAAAACCCCGCTCCAGTAATCAAATAATTTGACAACCGCCTGCTGATTCGACAGGTCAATTTTATTGATCAGCACGATGACCGGAATCTTCGATTGTCGAACCCGTTCGATGTATTCCGGATTTTTTCCGGGCTTTTCAACCACATCGGTTACGAACAACAACACATCGGCATCCGTCAGGGCGGTGTCCACAAACTTCATCATTGTTTCCTGCAATTTATACCCCGGCTTCAGAATTCCCGGTGTATCCGAAAAGACCACCTGATAATCCTCCCCGTTCACAATCCCCTTAATGCGGTGCCTGGTAGTCTGCATCTTTTTGGTAATGATCGACAACTTTTCCCCAACCAGGGCATTCATAATCGTCGATTTACCTACATTCGGATTTCCAATAATGTTTACAAAACCTGATTTATGTGCCATGCCTGATTCCCTCAAAAATATTCCAACACGTTCAAAATGACCCCTTCGCCTGCTGAAATTTGATTCCCTAAAAAGAGCAGAAAAAGGGGAAGACAATACAATTCACTAAAAATCAGCGCAAATATAATTGAATTGTGGCATTTAAAGCGAAATTCCCCCGGGGAATTATAAGAAAAAATAAGGATCCAGGCCCATGAGGTTTTTGTTAAAAGTCTTTAAAAACAACCGGCCGTAAATGTTATCATTTGCCTGTTTTTTAATTTTTGCTAATTTCAAATGCTATCGTGCCAAAACAGGGGCTTTTTAAAAGGAAGATCCCGGTTTTTTGGCCGCGAATCAGAAAAAGGAGCATTATGAGAACACGGTTTTGTTTTTTTAGAAAAGTATAATAAATTTTTAATGAACGAAACGGGTAAATTTTTATTTGCGTATAATATAAAAAACATTTGATTAATATGAAGCATGGAGATCTGGATAAAATAGCCATTAATAGTCATTCACGCCAAATTCTCCGGACCATTCTGGAAGAGAATCCGGTTTTGGAGAAGATTCTTCTGAAATCGAAGGATGCAACCGAAGCGGCAAAAGCCCTCAAAGAGTGGATTTTACCGCGCCTGAAAGGAAATCCGGCGGCCATGGCCTTTTCTGAAGGCCAGAACCACAGTCACGAGCGGTTCCGGCAGCTGGAGTGGGAAGATTTTGCAGCTATCCGGCTAATGGATTATATCCGGAATGAAGGGGCGGAATATCCCGACCAGAACATTCACGGGGAGAAGGCCATCAGCACTCCGGTAAAAACGATGTGGCTGGCGACCCATTATGGCACCGGGGGTGCCCGGCCCGCTTTCTTCACCGACATGCTCCAGCTTTTCCGGCAACTCAACGGAAAACTAAAAAACGAAAAACCGGACAAAAAAGAGATAAGACAATGGATGGACCGTTACCCGGCTGGCATTGATCCGGAAATAGCCGAACTGCGGAAAAAGAACCGGCGAAGGATCATCAAAACTCTGATAAAAAAAATGGATCAGGGCCGGATCACCAGCAGCCGGTACAAATTTGCTCCGGGACTAACCCAAAAGCAAAAAGAGGAACAAATGGAGGAATGGTGGCAGGAGAGCCGTTTTCATCTGAATTTTGCCGTCCGGTCGCCCGAATTGCTCAATGAGATGCTGGATTATTCGCTCGACCCCGAAACAATGGATGTACTCTATGACGCGAAAGAGAAAGGCATTCCCTTCTTTGTCAATCCCTATTACCTGTCGCTGCTAAACGTTCATAAACCGGGCTATGCCGGCGGCGACGACATGGCCATCCGCTGTTACATCATCTACAGCCGCCAGTTGGTGGAGGAATTCGGGATCATAGAGGCCTGGGAAAAAGAGGATCAGGTAGAGCCCGGAAAACCCAATGCTGCCGGATGGATTCTGCCCAATTCCCACAACATCCACCGCCGCTATCCGGAAGTCGCCATTTTTGTCCCCGACACCGTGGGACGCGCCTGTGGGGGGTTGTGTGCCAGCTGCCAGCGGATGTACGAATTCCAGAACGGACGGTATAACTTCAACCTGGAGAAACTCCGCCCCAAAATATCCTGGAACGAACGAATGCCGCAACTTCTTGAATATTTCAGTGAGGATGCACAGTTGCGCGACATTTTGATTACGGGAGGCGATGCGCTGATGAGTTCCGATAAAAACCTGAAAAGGATCCTCGATGAAGTGTACCAAATGGCCCTCAATAAAAAAGAAGCCAACAAGCAGCGTCCTGAAAATGAAAAATTTGCCGAAATGGTTCGGGTACGGATCGGAACACGGCTTCCCGTTTACATCCCCTTCCGGATTACACCCCAACTGAGTGAGATTCTGGCCGGGTTCAAAAAGAAAGCCTCCAAAATAGGGATCAAACAATTTGTGATCCAGACCCATTTTGAATCTCCGATGGAAGTAACCCCGGAAGCCCGGAGGGCTGTCCGCCTGCTCCTGGATGCCGGCTGGGCTGTTACCAATCAGCTGGTTTTTACCACTCCTGCTTCACGCCGCGGGCATTCGGCCAAACTGCGCAAGGTGCTGAACGATATCGGCATTCTCACATACTACACCTTCACAGTGAAAGGGTACAAGGAAAACAGTGCCAACTTCACGCCCAATGCCCGGGCGGTGCAGGAGGAGTTTGAGGAAAAATATATCGGACAGCTTCCCAAAAATGAAATGCACTCCCTGCGTTCCCTGACCCACGAGGCTGAAAACCTGCAAAAAAACATCGATGCCCTGCGCCAAAAAAACAACATTCCCTTCCTGGCAACCGACCGCAACATCATGAACCTTCCCGGTGTCGGGAAGAGCCTGACCTTCCGGACCATTGGCATAACACGCTACGGCCGGCGCATTCTGGAGTTCGATCACGACCGTACCCGCAGGCACAGCCCCATCATCAATGAAATGGGAAAAGTGATCATCATTGAATCAAAATCCATTGCCGAATACCTGCAACAACTGGAAGAAATGGGAGAAGCGGTTCAGGAATACCAGGGTGTTTACGGTTATTCCCTTGGAGAGACCGAACCCCGCATGCCTATATACGAGTATCCGGATTATGATTTCACGGTCACCAAAGAGCTGACCCATTTGGATCTGGCCGTGGAGGCCTGATCCCGCTTTCATCAAAAAAAACAATTATATTTGCCCATCTTTGATACACCTGACCGGCCACCTGTTTAAAAAATGTTTCATGTAAAAAATAATGCTTTTATGATTCAAAAAACACTGATCGTTTTGCTTATCGCCTCCCTGTGGGGATGTTCATCGCCCGATTCCGGAAAGGAAGAAAAAGGGATTACCGGTACCGTCCTCCGCGAAAATTTTAAAAGTCCTCCAGATGCTGCCCGTCCGGGTGCCTATTGGTATTTTATGGACGGGAACCAGACCCGGGAAGCCATGACCACCGATTTAGAGGCCATGCACGAGGCGGGCCTGCGGAAGGCCCTGTTTCTCGAGGTTAACCTGGGGCTTCCCCGGGGGCCGGTGGATTTCATGAGTGAAAAGTGGCAGGAGAACTTTGCCCATGCAGTGCGCCACGCCGACCAGCTGGGCATGGAGATCATCCTGGGTACTGGTCCTGGCTGGGCCGGCGCCGGGGGCCCGTGGATTGACCCACCCATGTCGATGCAGCACCTTCGTGCCAGCGCGGTTCATGTGGAGGGTCCCGGCCCCTTTACCGGTATCCTTCCCGTACCTGAACCGCGGCAGCCGGTGCATTTCGCCGGCCTTTCCGACACCCTCTCCCGCATCCGCCAGAAGTGGCATGCCGATGTGGCGGTTCTTGCTTTCCCCACCCCGGCCGAAGCTGAGCCGCCCGAATTGCTGGATGTAAAAGCCCTTTACGAGACAGAACCTTATTCCATCTGGAAACATGTACCGCGGTACATCCCCAGCCAGGCAGATTACCCCGAGCCGCCGGCTGAAGCATGCATTGCTCCGGAGCGCATCGTAGATCTCACCGATAAGCTGGGCCCCGACGGATCGCTGGACTGGGAGATTCCCGAAGGGGAGTGGACCATCATGCGTTTTGCCGCCCGCAACACGGGTGCTACGACACGCCCCGCGCCCAAACCGGGCCACGGCTTTGAAACCGACAAGTTCAACCCCGATGCCTTTGCTTACCACTTCAACCACTTTCACCAAAAGCTCATGGACCGGATCGGTCCCCGGGCGGCCGGCCGGGGGTGGACTGCCATTCACCTCGACAGCTGGGAGATGAGCTCCCAGAACTGGTCAGAAAATTTCCGCAGGGAGTTTGAAAAACGGCGCGGTTATGACCCGCAGCCCTTCTTTCCGGCTTATACCGGACTCCTGGTGGGATCCCGCGAAAAAACCGAACGTTTCCTGTGGGACCTGCGGAAAACTGCCCAGGAGCTGGTCATTGAAAACCATGCAAAGGTGATCCGTGATCATGCCCATAAACACGGCTTTTACTATTCCAATCAACCCTACGACATGAATCCTGCCGGGGATATTGCCCTTGGATCGGTGGCGGATGTGCCCTCCTGCGAATTCTGGGTCGTGGGCGGCCCCGATGCGGTATACGGCTGCGTGGAATCGGTCTCCATTGCCCACACCATGGGCCGTCCGGTGGTACGTGCCGAAGCTTTCACTTCCCATCCCGGCAGCGGCTATAAACACAACCCGCAGGATATGAAGAATCAGACCGACTGGGCGTTCTCCCTGGGGATCAATGATCTGATCTTCCACACTTACCAGCACCAACCGCTGGGAACCGACGGCCCCAAACCCGGCATGGCTATGGGACCTCACGGCATTCACTGGCACCGGAACCAGACCTTCTGGCCCATGGTGAACCCCTACCACGACTACATTGCCCGCTGCGGCTACATGCTCCGCCAGGGCGTTTCGGTGGCCGACATTCTTTACCTCACCCCGGAGGGAGCTCCCCACATCTTCTTACCTCCGGAGGATGCCATGACCAGCGACGGACAACTGCGCGAAAAGAAAGGGTACAGTTTCGATGCGGTCACCCCCCGCATCCTGCTCTCAAAGGCCGCTGCTGAGGACGGCCGGATCGCTTTCGAAGACGGTACCTCCTACCGGGTGCTGGTCTTACCGGCCACCGCGGCCATGACCCCGGAGCTGCTGACCAGGATTGACGAACTGGTCCGGGCAGGCATTACCGTTGTGGGAGTTCCCCCGGTAAGATCGCCCGGACTTACGGATTATCCCCGGTGTGACCAGGAGGTGGCCACGCTGACACAAAAGTTGTGGGGCGGAAAGGAGGCCCCGGCAACGGTTAATGAGAGGGATCACGGAAAAGGCCGGGTCATCTGGGGCGGAGATGCCACCATCCCTGTTGGGAGCGAATCGCTCTACCCCAGCTATGCATCGACCGCAGCGCTTCTGAAACAATGGGATGTTCCCCCGGTTTTTGAATCCACAGGACCTGTCCGCTATCATCAACGCCGGACCGGAAACCACGACATCTTCTTTGTATCCAACCGGGAAGCTGATCCCGCGGAGGTCACAGCTACTTTCCGCACCGACGGTACCACGCCCGCCCTCTGGAATCCGGTCACCGGAGAAATCCGGCCCCTGCCCGGTTTTACAACCGGAAAAGAAACGGCCTCCATCCCCCTGCGCTTCGACAGGCACGAGAGCTACTTCATCGTTTTCAACCGCGGAGAAGCGGCCTCGCAAGAGGTGCCGGAGGAAGAAAACTTTCCGCAGGCAACAACCGTTACCACCCTTGAAGGTCCCTGGAAAGTTTCCTTCGACCCTGCCTGGGGTGGACCGGATGCGCCCGTTACCTTTGAAGCGCTGCAACCATGGAATGCCCGTGAAACAGAAGGCATCCGCTACTACTCGGGAGAGGCCGTTTACCGCAAAACCTTCTCTCTTCCCGCAGGCTCCGCAGAGAACGAACCCTTATGGCTCGACCTCGGGGAGGTCCATAAAATGGCCCGGATAAAACTGAACGGGGAAGCGCTGGGAATTGTCTGGACACCCCCCTTCCGGGTGGATGTTTCCGGCCATGTTAAAGCGGACAATAATGAGCTGGAGATCACCGTGGTCAATACCTGGGTGAACCGCCTCATCGGCGACCAGCAACCCGAAAACAAGGGAGTGCGGGAACTGCAATGGGAATCCGGCCTGCTGGGAGGAGAAACTTTCCCGGCCGGAAGATACACCTTCACCACGGCCTCAGGCGATTATACCGCCGGCTCTCCGCTGCAGGAATCGGGACTGCTGGGACCGGTAAAACTGCTGAGTACTCCGGAATAATGCTGAATAACCCCATCCCCGGTTTTTTAGCAACCGGAAAAATGACCGGCACTGTTTTGACATCCCGGGTTCCTTCGAAGTGGTACCTGCCATGCTGGGGGAACCCGGGAACCAAACCGGTAGCCTCAACATCCGGCCTTCCGATCGCTGAAAAAACAAACAGATCCCTCCCATGAAAAAAAAGATGCAATTTTTCGCAGCATGGCTGGCGGTGATAATCATCTGCTTGCCAGTGGCCACAAGAGGTACTGAAAACGGGCAGGAGAATGAAAAACTCAATGTACTGTTCATCATCTCTGACGACTTAACGACCACCGCTTTATCTGGTTATGAAAACAGGTTGTGCCAAACCCCCAACATCGACCGGCTGGCCGCTGAAGGCATGCAGTACACCCGCGCCTATTGCCAGTATCCGGTATGTGGTCCTTCGCGGGCCTCCCTGATGTTCGGGTATTACCCCAGCGCCACCGAAACCTTCGGGTATGTCAGTGGCCGGGAAAATGTGGGTGATGACCGGGACTCCTGGTCGCAGCTATTCAAAAAAAATGGCTACTACACCGCCCGGGTCAGTAAAATATACCACATGGGTGTGCCCATTGACATTGAAAAAGGCACCAACGGCACCGATGACAAAGCCTCCTGGACCGAACGATTTAATAGTCCTGGTCCCGAATGGAAGGCCAAAGGGGAGGCCGAACTGGTGCAAAACAATCCTTACGGCCTCAAACCCCGGCAGGGGGGCAATGTAATGACGATTGTGCAGGCCGATGGCGGGGATCTGGCCCACTCCGACGGAAAAACTGCCGGAAAAGCGTCCGAACTCATCCGGCAACACAAGGAAGAACCCTTCTTTCTGGCCGTGGGCTTTGTGCGTCCGCATGTCCCCTTTGTTGCCCCAAAATCCTACTTTGAACCCTATCCGCATCAGCAGATGGTTCTGCCCCCCATGGTGGAGAATGACTGGGATGACATTCCTGCTAAAGGGATCAATTATGTTACCAGCGTAAATGCCCGAATGTCGGAGGAACAGGAAAAAAAGGCCATTGCCGGGTACTACGCCTCCGTCTCCTTCATGGATGCCCAGGTGGGGAAGGTATTAAAAACGCTTGAGGAGGAGGGACTCGAGGACAATACCATTGTCATTTTTACCTCCGACCATGGATTCCACCTCGGCGAACACCGGTTCTGGATGAAGCTCAGCCTGCACGAAGAATCGGTCCGTGTACCACTCGTCATTAAGGTTCCGGGCAAAAAACCGGGGGTTTGCCACTCGTTTGCTGAATTGCTGGACCTCTATCCTACCGTTGCTGAACTTGCCGGACTGGAGACCTCGCCCCACCTGCAGGGGAAAAGCCTCGTTGAAACGCTGGATGATCCGTCGGCTGAGGTGCGGGACATGGCATTCTCCATGAATACCTGGCAGGGGAATAACTATCTGCTGCGCACCCGGAAATGGGCCTACATCCAATACGGGGAAGAGGCAGCATCGGGCATCGAACTGTTCGATATGGAACATGACCCCAAACAGTACAACAACCTGGCAGGCAACCCACAATATGCCGATGTGGTGAATGACTTCAGAAAGCGGCTGCGGGAAAAACTTAAGAATGTGAGAAACAACGATCTGGGAATAGAATACGCGGGAAAGCCCCGGAAATAAGCGTAACAAAAAACCTGGCATGAAATATATTACCATCACCAGCAAACACCACGATGGATTTTGCCTGTCTAAAACGAAAGAGACGACATTTAACAGCATGCATTCGCCTGCAAAGCGTGACCTGATCGGCGAATTGGGCCAAGCCTGTGAAAGAGAGAAATTGAGGCTTTTTCTCTTTTACTCTTATGCAGCCGACTGGAAACTCATACACTATTTTGAAAATAACGACCTGGAACTCTATAATATTAAGGATGATATAGGTAAAAAAAACAACCTGGCTGAAAGCCATCCGGAAAAACGTAGCGAATTGCTGGAGATGCTCGAAAACTGGAGAAAAGAAACAGGAGCTCCTGTTCCCAAAGAACTGAACCCGGAATATATTCCACCGGAACTTCCGGGAAAAGAAAACTAAAACCTAAAAAAAACATCATGATTTTTAAAAAGTACA
>JAGYMR010000077.1 GCA_018400515.1 Tangfeifania sp. | reverse complement strand
GAGCAATTGCCTTAATAAACATTTTTTATCAAATTTGTTTATCCTGATAAACAAAAAATGCTATTCAAACTGCATTTTAAAACGGAGTCCGTCATACGCGGGATAAACATTGGGGGGCAGAAGGGCCTGAATTTCTTCGTGGATGCCAAAACCGTGACTGATGTGGGTGAGACAGGCTTTTTCGGGGTTGACCTGCCGGATCACTGCGAGGGCCTGCTCCAGATTGAAATGGGAAAGGTGCTTCTCCTTCCGCAGGGCGTTGATGATCAACACCTGCGATCCGATAAGTTTTTCCAGCTCTTTTTCTTCCAGGTAGCTGGTATCGGTGATGTAGCTGAGTCCGCCAATCCGGAAACCGTAGACGGGCAGTTTGTGGTGGTAACACCGTACCGGAATGACCGGTATGTTGTCAATCTCAAAGGGTGATCCGTCAATCGTGTGCAGCTGCATTCGTGGCACACCGGGGTAATTGTTCCGGATAAATACATAATCAAAAATGCGTTTGATGGAGTCCTGTACCCGCTTTTCGGCCCAGATATCAGTGGGGTGCTTCTGTATCCAGTTGTAGGAGCGGATGTCATCCAACCCGAAAATATGGTCCACGTGCTCGTGGGTGATCAGAATGGCCCGGAGGGTCCTGACCCGCTCCCGCAACATCTGCTGCCGGAAGTCGGGACCGGCATCAATGACGATGTTCTGTCCGTTTACCTTCACCAGCAGCGACGACCGCAACCGTTTGTCGCGGGGATCGGCCGACCGGCAAACAGGACAGTCACAGCCAATAACGGGCACGCCCTGCGAGGTGCCGGTGCCCAGAAATACCACTTCCATCTCCGGATTTTTTTGCTGTGTCATGGCGTAAATTTAATAAAACGATTGCGAAACGAGCATGCGCTTTTTAAAACAAAAAAACAGGTGGGATTTAAGGGGTAAAACCCCTTTATATAAATTGTAAATTTTAACTCAGTTATATTCAGGTGAAACCCCAAATATCTGTAATTTTACAAAAAATTTTTCTGATGGCTGAACTGTATCTTATCCCCAGTAATATCGGGAACTCCGACTGGCAGTTTGTGCTCCCGGTGAGCATCGCCGGCGTGATCAACTCAACCCGCTTTTTCATCGTGGAGAACAAACGGAGCGCCCGGCGATTCCTGAAAAAGGTGGATCGCGGGATCGACATCGACGAACTCACTTTTTTTGAGCTGAATAAGCATACTGACCCGGCGGATATCCCTGCCTTCCTCGATCCGCTGGCGCAGGACCAGGATGTGGCGGTGATCTCGGAAGCGGGCTGTCCGGGTGTGGCAGATCCGGGGGCGGCGGTGGTCCGACTGGCGCACCAAAAGGGATTTACGGTGTCTCCGCTGGTGGGACCATCTTCCATCGTGCTGGCGCTGATGGCATCGGGGTTCAACGGACAAAATTTTGCTTTCAACGGGTATCTGCCGGTGCAGGCGAATGAACGTGCAAAAGAGATCCGGCGACTGGAAAACCTGTTGACTAAGAGCGGACAGACACAGATATTCATCGAAACGCCTTACCGGAACAATGCGCTGGTGAAAGACCTGCTGAAAACCTGCTCTCCGGCGACGCTGCTTTGCATTGCGGCGAACCTGACAGACAACCATGAGTTTATTGCCACTAAATCCGTGGCGCAGTGGAAGGGGAAAGTGCCTGACCTGCATAAACAGCCGGCGGTGTTCCTGATAGGGGAATAATATTTTTATTGCTAAGACGCAAAGGAATATTTACTATTAAACACAAAGGCGCAAAGACACAAAGGGATATTTAATATTAAACACAAAGGCGCAAAGACACAAAGGGATATTTATTCTTCCTCCTCCTCCTCCTGGGATTGGGAGGAGTATACCTTATAGACTTCCACTTCCATCATCAGGGGGGTGAACCCGGCGATGCCATAGGTGCCGTATTGTCCGAAGCCCAGTCCGGAGTCGAAGATCAACAGCGATTTGGAATCTTTTTTCATGTAGGTGAGCGCCTCATGCAGGGCCCGGAGCTCATCGGGATAGTCGGCGGAATAGCTCAGATTGTTCGGGGGAAGCACCATCAGCTCCATCGGTTCATAGCGGCCTGAGCTTGCTACATGTAAGCTGTCGAGGGTCCATATGTCATAGAATATCTGCACCTTGTCACCAATCCTGATCGAGTCACCGGTTCCCTGTTCCAGCTCAATGTAATACAATCCGGAGGGCTTGGGATCCCGCCCGGCATAATGGGTCCGTATGAATTCACGCAGCGTCTTTAGTTCCTCTTCCCGCTGTTTCTCCATACTGTCGTCCTTACAGGAGAAAAAAGCAGCGGCGGCAATGATCACAAACAATCCGGCGGTTAAGTGTTTCAGCATTTCTTATCTTATTATGATGGTTGAATATCAAATAATTTCACTACAAAAATCAGGGTCTGATAAGGCGGTATGTTGCCATAACCGTCTTCTCCATAAGCCCGTTCCGAAGGGATGATGAATTGTACTGTCGCCCCCTTGTTCATCACCTTCATGCCACTGTTCCACCCCGGGATCATCTCGTCTTCTTCCAGAACGAAGGTCATCTTTCCGTCCGGAGAATTAATCTCCGAGGCGTCAAACAGTCTGCCGTCGATATAATAGCCGGCATACCCCACGGTGAGCGTATCACCTGCTTTGGCAAAGTTCCCCTCTCCTTCTTCAATGGTGATGTAATACACTCCGAGTGATGTCGTGTCCACATCGTACCCGCGTGCAAACATGCTGTCGATATAAGCCTCCCGGTAATGGATCTCTTCGGCAGCGGTGTATATTTTTTCGTCTTCATCCACATCGAGACACGAGGTGGCAACAAATGCCGCGATGGCAGCAATGATAAATATTTTTCCTGTTTTGATCTGCATCTTGTTTTCTTTTTAAATCGTTGTTTCCATTAATTGATGTTTATAATCGTTCAGAAGTTGCCTGAACTTTTCCACGGCATCGGTCAGTGACAGGTTCGTTTCTCCGCCCGCGGCATTCCGGTGGCCTCCCCCGGAAAAATGATCGCGCGAAAATTCATTGACCGGGAAGTTCCCTTTGGAACGGAAGGAGACTTTTACAAGATCTTTCTTCTCCATGAATAACGCACTGAAAACGATATTATTGATCGAAAGCGGATAATTGACAAATCCTTCGGTGTCACCGGGCTGAAAATCATACGCCTCCAGCTCTTCCTGTGAGAGCCGGATCACGGCAGTCCGGTGTTCGGGAAAGACTTCCATCTTCTTGTCGAGGCTGTGACCGAGCAGCTTCATGCGACTGGCGGAGAACGTGTGGTATACGGCTGAATGGATTTTCCCGGGGTCGATCCCGTATTTCATCAGCTGAGCGGCTGTTTTAAATGTCTCCGGCCGTGAGATGTTGTGGCTGAACGACCCGGTGTCGGTCATGATGCCGGTAAAAAGGGCTTCTGCTGCATCATACGTGATGTGTTTTTCCAGTCCGATCCGGTGAACCAATTCCAAAACCAGCTCTGCTGTGGAGCTGTAAGCGGGCTCGGAGATCATGTAGTCACAAAACGGCGTGGGATCGGGATGGTGATCGATGAGCACTTTGGGATTTGAAAAGGCCTCCACCTTCTTTTTCATCCTGCCGGTTCGTTTGGGCTCATTGAAATCGAGGCAGATCAGTACGTCTGCTTCTTCAAGGTGTCTCTTCGCCTTGTTTTTCTGGCGGTCGTATTTCCAAATGTCCAGACGGGAGGAGAACCACTGTAAAAAGGAGGGGTAGTCATTGGGTACAATGATCTGTACTTCGTGCCCCGCACTTTGAAGGACCTCGCCAAAACCCACGGCCGAGCCAATGGCATCGCCGTCGGGATTCTCATGCGTGACCAGTACCACCCTCTGCCGGCGGATTGTCAGCAATTCACGCAAAGAGTTAAAGATCTCATTTCCAGTGTTTTCCAAAATAGCTCTAATTTGAATGGACAAAGATAAGAAATCTGCAAAGCGCACAAAGGCATCTTTTCTCAAATTTTGTTAATATTGCGGGAACTTAAAAATTAAAATCGATAAAAATGGCAGGTAACTACACATTCACCATGATTAAGCCGACGGCTTTTAAAAAGAATTATGCCGGTGCAATCCTCAAAATGATCACGGAAGAGGGGGGCTTTCAGGTGACGGCGATGAAGCTTACAAAACTGACGGCCCGACAGGCGGGGACTTTTTACGCGGTGCACCGGGGAAAACCTTTTTATGAGTCGCTGGTGGAGTTCATGAGCTCCGGACCCGTCGTGGCCATGATCCTGGAAAAGGAGAATGCCGTGGAGGCTTTCCGGAATTTTATCGGTGCAACCAATCCGGAAAATGCGGCCGGGGGAACAATCCGCAAACTGTATGGTACCAGTCTGCAGCAGAATGCGGTGCATGGCTCCGACAGCGATGAGAATGCCCGGATTGAAGCGGATTTTTTCTTCTCCAAAATGGAACGGTTTTAAACAGTTAAAACCTCCGGGTTTCAAAATCAGACTTCTGCTGATCCGGGAATCATTCAGAATCTAAAATTGTTGCTGCAAGTATTTTTGTGATTTGATAAAAAGAGTTTTTCTTTTTTTTTTGAAAAAAAAATAATAAAAACCTTCAAATCTTCCTTGCAACAATTTGCAGGATTCTTTTTTCCCTTTCCCGGGTGGAAAGGGATATCTCCCTGACTGTCTTGTTGGTGAGGGATGATCAGCTCTTTTCTTCCAGGAGGTACTCAATGATCTTCTTCTTCGGATCAAAGGGGTGAATTTCATCCAGTCCCAGCGATTTGATGGCTACATGGATGATCTCTTCATCGGGGATGTCGTCGGAGCGCTGCTGCTGCTCCAGGTAATACCTGCCGGCATCGAGCATGGCCTGCAGGGGGATGAGCCCTACCAGCTCGGAGCCGGTGACCCGGAGTCCCCGCTCGTGGGCTTTTTTACGAACTTCTTCAAAAGCAACGTGTACCGGCGTGACGGTGATGTCGGTGAGATTCATGGAGATCTGTGCCAGGCCGTACTCTTCGATGTACCAGCCAATGGCGCGTGTTTTTTTCAGGGTGCCGGGGATGCGCACAGGAACCCCATTCTCGTCACAGACGATCTTACCGGTCAGGGGATGACCTTCCCGCTTCACCCGGCCGGACTCCCGGATGTCCATGGCAATGGCGCCGGCCTGCTTCGTGGAGGTGGTGTTCAGGTTCACATTGTAAGCTGCCAGAAAATTGCGGGCGCCAATGGCAACAGCGCCTGTGCGGACTGTCTGATCGGACCAGTCCGCCGGTCCAAAGTCGGGCCGGCCTTTTTCTGTGGCCATCTTTTCTTTTAATCCTTCATATTCGCCGGAGCGACAGTGGGCCAGACTGCGACGTGCTTCCTGAAAAGCGGCGAATTCATAGCAATAGACGGGAACGGACAGCTCCTTCCCCACCCGTTTGGCCAGCTGCCGGGCCAGCTTCACGGTTTCTTCCATGGTGATGCCGGCGACGGGGACGAGCGGACATACGTCGGTGGCACCAAAACGGGGATGCTCGCCGCGGTGCTTCGACATGTCAATGACTTCCGCGGCTTTTTGGATCGCCCGGAAGGCGGCTTCCACCACCTGCTCCGGCGCGCCGACGAACGTGACAACCGTGCGGTTGGTGGCTTTGCCGGGATCAACATCCAGCAACTGAACGCCTTCCACCGTGGTGATGACTCCGGTGATCTCCTTTATGACCCGTTCATCCTTCCCCTCCGAAAAATTGGGCACGCATTCAAGTATTCTGTCAACGGGTTTTTTCTCTACCTGAACAAGTTCTTTGATCTTTTCAAGCAGCAGCTTCATAGATGGGTTGTTAAATGTTTTCCGGAAGGTACAAATTTGTATTTAAAATTTTACCTCCTTGTTTGATAAAATCTCCTTTTTTTAACCGGCTTCTTTTAAAATATCATGCCGGCCCGGCAGGAATTATTATTTTCGGCAGATAAATATCAACGACATGCTCAAAAAAGTGCCTCATACGTATGTGATCATCTTTTTGCTCATTGCCTTTTGTGCGGTGTGTACCTGGTTTATTCCGGGCGGGGAGTTTGAACGGGAAACCATCGTGGTGAACCAGGTGGAACGGGAGGTGATCAAACCGGGTTCGTTCCGGATCATGGAAAGCCGGCCGCAGACCTGGCAGATTTTTTCGGCGTTCTTCGACGGTTTTGTGAATACGGCTGACATCATCATCTTTATCATCATGATCGGCGGGGCGTTCTGGATATTGAATGAGAGTAAGTCGATTGACATGGGCATCCGGACATTTCTGAAATTCTCAAAGAAATGGGAGCGCTTCAAATGGTTGCGCAAGGTGGGTGTCAACAACATCATCCTGGTGAGTATCATGCTTATTTTCAGTCTTTTTGGCGCCATATTCGGCATGAGTGAGGAGACCATCGCTTTTACCATCATCTTTGTTCCGCTGGCCGTCTCCATGGGATACGATTCCATCACGGGGGTGTCGCTTTGCTTCGTGGCGGCTGCCCTGGGATTTGCGGGGGCGTTTCTGAATCCTTTTACCGTGGGGATTGCGCAGGGATTGTCTAACATCCCGCTCTTCTCGGGCATCGAATACCGGCTGTTCATGTGGCTGGTGATCAATGTGACCGGCTTTGCCTTTATCCTGCGGTACGCAGCACGCATCCATAAGGATCCGGAAAAATCGCCGGTCCGGGAAGAGGATGCTTACTGGCGGCACCGGAACGATAACGAAAGCAATGAGTTGACCCCTTCCGTCCCCCGGGGGGCGTGGGTGGCTTTTGCCTCTCTCTCTGTTTTCCTGGTGCTCTTCTCGGTCTTTTTTCCCGTGAGTGAACTGAAAATCGGCAACAGGGCTTTTGCTTTTCCGGCCGTGCCGGTGACAACGGGACTGTTCATCGTGACGGGGTTGCTGACGTTGCGCCGGTCGTTTCAGTATTTTGTGCTGAGCCTGCTGGCGTTTACGATTGTCTTCCTGATCATTGGCGTGATGGGGTACGGGTGGTATGTGACGGAGATCGCCACCTTGTTCCTGGCGCTGGGCATCTTTTCGGGCATTGCTGCGGGCAAAACGGCCAACGGAATCACCCGGTCGTTTATCGAAGGGGCTAAAGATATTTTGCCGGCGGCGCTGGTGGTCGGACTGGCAGGGGGGATTGTGGTGATCCTGGAGGACGGCAGGATCATCGATACCATCCTCTATTATGTCTCACAGGCGATGCAGGATGTGGGACGGGTTGGCTCGGTGATGGTGATGTATGTCATCCAGACCATTCTGAATATTTTTATCCCTTCGGGATCGGGCAAGGCGGCACTGACCATGCCGATGATGTCGCAGTTCTCCGACCTGATTGGCATCTCCCGGCAGGCTACCGTCGTGGCTTTTCAGCTGGGCGACGGCTTTACCAACATGATCACCCCTACCTCGGGCGTGCTGATCGGCGTGCTGGGCATCGCCCGCATTCCTTACGAGAAATGGTTCAAATGGGTGCTGCCCTTTATCCTGATCCTGACCGTGCTGGGGTGCCTGTTGCTCCTCCCCACAGTGTTGATGGATTTAACAGGGTTTTGACAAATAAAAAAAGCCCGGCGATTGAGCCAGGCTTCCCGTTTTTTTATGTCGTCCGGTTTATTCGTCGATCGAAATACACTCTACCGGGCAAACTTCCGCACAGGATCCGCAGTCGGTGCACAACTCGGGGTCTATTATATAAACATCCCCTTCAGAAATTGCATCTACCGGACATTCATCAATACACGTTCCACATGCAATACATTCATCCGAAATCTTATATGCCATAGCTATGAACTTTAAAGTTTAACATGTAAAGGGCACAAAAGTAAAAAGTTTGGGAAAATATCAAAGAACCCCGGTCATATTATTTGTTCACATTTGTCTGTGAAGTTTGTAAAAAGTTGCCGCAGATTGGTTTATAAGAATTTTTTTTTGACAATCCGAATTCAATGGTTTTTTATATTTTTGAAGGCATATTGTGAGGTGGTGGAGATGAAGTTGTGATGAGGTGATTGAGAACGGGTGGTGATGCGGTGGTGGTATGATTTTGAAGCGAATGTGACACACTGCCTCCGGATTTAGCCGGGAACCGGCGCAATGATTTATAAACTAGTAATATGAATGATCCAAATGTATTGATGGCCCTGCTGTTAACGGCTTTCGCCGGTCTCTCCACCGGCATCGGCAGCACGATTGCTTTTTTTGCCCGCCGGACCAACACCAAATTGCTGACGGTCTCGCTGGGCTTTTCTGCCGGTGTGATGATCTACATCTCTTTTGTGGAAATTTTTGCGGAGGCCAAAATGAGCTTCATTGAAAATTTTGGAAATTTCACCGGCACCTTATTCACCATCACGGCCTTTTTCGGGGGCATCCTGCTGATCGCCCTGATTGACAAGTTTATTCCTTCTTTTGAGAACCCGCATGAGATGAGGGGAGTGGAGGACATGACGGATCAAAAAATGAAAAAGGATGACCACAAGCTCTTTCGCATGGGCATTTTTACGGCGCTGGTGGTGACCATTCATAATTTCCCGGAGGGCATTGCCACGTTCATGACGGCGCTGAATGATCCGACACTGGGGGTGGCCATTGCCGTGGCGGTGGCCATTCACAACATCCCGGAAGGCATCGCGGTCTCCGTGCCTATTTTTTATGCCACCGGCAACCGGCGCAAGGCTTTTTGTTACTCTTTCCTGTCGGGTGTGGCCGAGCCGGTGGGGGGTGTGCTGGCCTATCTTTTGCTCATGCCCTTTCTGTCGGCAGAGAACTCCCCTGCCATCTTCGCTTCGGTCATGGCCGCAGTGGCGGGCATCATGGTGTTTATCTCATTCGATGAATTGTTGCCCTCGGCGGAGGAGTACGGAGAGCACCACTGGGGTATTTACGGACTGGTGGGCGGCATGGCCGTCATGGCTGTCAGCCTCCTGGCATTGGGATAAACAGCACTCGTTTCGGCATTCTCCATTCAGAACTGACTTAATAAAATGAGCTTCCTGCCAACTCTGTCTAACGTTTTGGCATTCACTTTATTCTGATTCGTTCAGTATGATTTTTTTGCTCCGTTAACGTGTGGGTTCCTTATGGGTCTGGTAATAGTGGCAGGTGTCGGTCAGACCGCATTTTTCACAGAGGGGTTTGCGGGCCAGACAAACATATCTTCCGTGGAGGATGAGCCAGTGATGGGCGATGGGAAGGAGTTCCCGGGGAATGTACTCCGTTAGCTGCATCTCCGCCGCCAGGGGTGTTCCGGCCCGGGTGGTCAGACCGATGCGCGCGGCAACCCGGAAGACATGGGTGTCGACGGCCATCGCGGGCTGGCCGAAGGCGACGGAAACAATGACATTGGCGGTCTTCCGCCCTACGCCGGGCAGTTTTTGTAACTCATCCACATCGTCAGGTACCCGGCCGTCAAACAGCTCCGTCAGTTTTTTTGACATGCCCGACAAATGCTTTGCCTTGTTGTTGGGATAAGAACAACTTTTGATGTATTCAAATATCTCTTCCGGCTCGGCCGAAGCCATCTTCTCCGGCGTGGGATAACGCTTCAGCAATGCAGGCGTGATCTGATTCACCCGCTTGTCGGTGCACCGGGCCGACAAAATAACAGCCACCAGCAGATGAAAGGGATTCTCATAGAGCAGTTCGGTCTCAGCCACCGGCATGTTCTTTTCAAAATACCGGATGACGCTTTCAAACAGCTTCTTTTTATTCATTGTTCGCTGCATGGGCCGGATGTTTTTTGATACCTCCTGTGTGGTTTTCCTTTTAACCTGTGTAATTCATTGATTATCCGGGTTAAATGTCTTCAAAATCAATGTCGGTCAGACCGTCATTCCTGACATCTGTTTCAATGTTGGCAATGACCTCCTCCTGACCGGCGTCTTTCGTGCCGTCGCTTTCCTCTTTGGAGGATGTATCCTCTTTTTTGGGCTGTTCGTCTGACCGGGGCCCGGGATTGTTCTCATCGATGTAATTGATGATATCTTTCAGCGTATTGGCAAACTTGTCAAAGTCTTCAGGATAGAGGAAAAGCTTGTGTTTTTCGTAATAAAACTTCCCGTCCTCGTCGTATTTTCTCTTGCTCTCGGTGATGGTCAGATAGTACTCGTTGTTGCGGGTACTCTTCACATCGAAAAAGTAGGTGCGTTTCCCTGCACGGATGGTTTTTGAATGTATGACAGATTTGGGAGTGTTTTCAGTCGGCTTTTTTTCTTCTTTGTAATCAGCACTTTCCATGATTCCTTCTTTTCGGTTTTTTCGTTCGTGTGTCAAAAATAAAAAAATTATTAGAAAAACCGTGTGGATTATCCTGAAAGTGATGCATGCAAACGAAGATAAAATCAGGCATATATCTCTTTATTTGCTGCCAGCAGGGTATTGTGTAAC
>JAGYMR010000076.1 GCA_018400515.1 Tangfeifania sp. | reverse complement strand
ATTCTACACCTTTGATCGGAAACAATTTAAGCAGAATATCAAACGAGCATGATGCTAACATCACAAAAGGTGATGAATAAATTTCATGCGAGTTCCATGGGCCTTGTAAACTAAAGATGCCATTAATTTATATTTGATTGAATTATAAATGTTTAACAAAGTTATTCTAATGAAAAGCATATTACAACAGATCTTTTGGACCATCCTCTTGCCAATTACTACGGTCATCTTCTTTTCCTGGCGGGCCTCCGCCCAGAAAGAACCGCTGGGAAAACCCGGAATGGTTGCCACTTATGAACTCACCGGTAATCCGGATGACCGCCCTGCCTTTGAGACCAATCACCGGCTTTCAGTTGTCAAGGCTTCCATTCAACTCGGACCGGTTGTCCAGGAGTCCGGAAAGAAAGCCTTCCAGTGGTACGGACTGGAATGGACCCGCCTCAACGGGCAGTCTTACCGGATGTGGATCCTTCTGGATGACTGGCCGGATGCCACCCGTGATCCGGAAGTGAACCAATACCTGTGGTTGGAACCGGACTGGCCGGATGCCCTGCGGTTTGTGCATGAAGTTACGGGTAAAGCACAACTGCCTCGCATCAGCTTATGGCGCTATGGATGGCCGCAGGTACCGGAGGCGGGAGCAGGCAGCCGGAGAGCGCCGGTCAAAAACATGCCGGAAGAGATCCTGCTGCAGGGGTTTCATTTTAACCGGACCGGCATTAAACAACAAAAAGAGGTGAATCCTCCGGAAAAATATACCACGGTTGAACTGAATCCCAACCTGCTCAACGGATGGGTGGCATTTGACCGGGATGCCGACGGGAAACCCTGGTACCGCCTGGAATCTGAAAAATACGAATACGTAGAAAAGCAACCTGAAGACCTGGTCAGCTACGCAAAGGCAGGAGCCAATTTTCTGGTAAGCCATCCGGGGGACCGGGCAGAACGGCTATTCCCGGACTGGGCGCTGCGCAGCAACATGTACCATAACAACCTGGCGGTCGAACCCAAAGACTGGCCGGCCGACCTGTACCGGTCCAACTACTGGGGATTTGGCAATCATGTCGACGAACCGGGAGTGCATAACTGGGGCCTGCCTAATAAAGAGGGTCCGGATATGCCTTTGCCTGAAGTCCAGGTGGTAAACAACCTTCAGAAAATTGTAAAAAAGGGGGTTGAAGACCGCGGAAATACCAGGATCAATCATGAAATCAGCGAAGATTTTGGCCTTGGAGAATTATGGATAAAGGAAACACCGGGGACCATCGTTGCCTGGGAATACGAATGGCCGACCGCCTGGTACCAGCTGGCGGTTGAGGATGGTGTCGGGGGAATTGTGGATGAAGACGTGATCAACAGTGCGTTGGTGGAATCTTATAACATGGCCTTCGAAACCTGTATTCCCCCCACCATTGAAAATGCCTGTAAAATCCGGGTAGCTGTTATGCGGGGGGCCGCCAGAAACTTCAATAAAAAATGGGGCGTTGCCTTTTACCACCCCAAAGAGGTGAAATCGAAAAGCACCTCTATCCCCTTTTTATACAACAAAGGGGCTTTCAACTTCTGGTACTGGACCGGCTGGATCGGAATTACAGACAATTCCGGTCTTCCCTACCCCTACCAGATCTATTATACGTCGCTGGTTCGACAATCTTTTTTGCAGAATCCTGACCGCAACATGGATTCCCTTCTCCGGGCAGCGCGCGTTGCCGTAGTGATCCCGTATGGTTATACGTTTTCCCCCCACCACATGCACCGGGTCAAGTGGCTCCACCTGGAGCGGGAGAATGAAGAGGGGGTAACCTACCGGGAAGTCCTTGCAAATGCAGCCACGGAGGTGGAGCGCCTGATCCGGCGGGGAATCGATTTCGATATTGCCGTGGACGATCCATTGTTTCACAAAAAGGGATACGATGAGCTGATCTATGTGCTTCCCGATGGCAATATCCGCATTGAAAAGAGGGGAAAAACCATCCAACGGGAAGGCCCCCGCCCCTTCTCCCGTCCCGATCTGGGGCCGGAACCCCAACTAACGCTGGAACGCGTGGATGGAGAAGACGGGGAGCAGGGAGCAATCCGTTTCCGGGCACATGCAACATTGGGCACCGGAGAATGGTCGGGCGAGCAGGACAAACCAAAAATCGCATGGGAAGTATACCAACCGGATGGAACGGTGTCCCCGCCCGTTTTTCCGGTATACGGGCCGAAGCATACCATTTCTGTCGATGAAAATGCCCGGTATACCATGCAACATCCGGTTCCGGAACATTTAATGAAACCGGATGCAAAAAAATCATCCACCGAAGGTTCCTATACAATTCGTGCCGCAACAACCGATATTTTCGGACGGCCTGCAGTGGCATACAAAACGGTTTACCTGGATCCCGGCCAAAAATGATCAGTTTCCCGGGGGCAGGATATTGTTGAGCTGCTGGCATTGCCGGAGGCCCCCCGGAACAAAAAAATGTTCCGGATGAACCGGGAGAAGGGATCCTGACCAGCCGGAATATATCTCATCTTGGCCTGATTAAGATACTCGTTAAAAAATTAGGGAAAAATATAATTAAGAAAATGATTATGAAAAAGCAGGGAAAAAAATCGATTCACCCCTGGTGGTACAGAACGCTGATGCTCATCATGGCAATAATGCTCCTTACCCAGGGGGTATTTGCCGAAAAGAAAAAGCCCAACATTGTTTTTATCCTAATCGATGATTTAGGGTGGCAGGATTTGCATTGTTATGGCAGTAATTTCTACGAGACACCTAACATTGACCAGCTAGGATCCGAAGGAATGATGTTTACGAATGCATATTCAGCATGCCCGGTTTGTTCCCCCACACGGGCAAGCATTCTTACCGGAAAAAATCCGGCCCACCTGCAGTTTACCGGGCATATTACACGAATTGGCCGGCACCGGTACCCCGAACATGGCAGAATCATACCACCGGACGATAAAATGCACGTGAAACTGTATGAAATTATGATTCCCGAAGCATTAAAACCGCTGGGATACGCAACGATAAGCATTGGCAAATGGCATGTTGGCGATAAAGAAAAATACTTTCCGGAACATCAGGGATTTGATATAAATATTGCCGGCTACGAGGATGGCAGCCCCCCAACATACTGGGATCCCTATGAAATTGAAAGGGATTGGAATTCAGTAATTAAAAATCTGCCGGCCAAAAACCGGGGAGAATACCTTACCGACAGGTTGACAGATGAAGCCATTAAATTTATGAGGAATAACCAGAACAAACCATTTTTTGTGTACCTGTCCCATTATGCCGTCCATACACCACTGGAAGCTCCGGATTCACTGGTTCAGAAATACAAAGCTAAACGGGAAAAAAATCCGGGCGGGGAAAACGCAACCTATGCAGCGATGATCGAGAAGGTGGATGATAACGTAGGCCGTTTGCTAACGGAACTGGATAATTTGGCCCTGGCAGATAACACCATTGTTATATTTTACAGTGATAATGGGGAAACTACGGAAGCCACGACAAATTTGCCTCTGAGAGAAGGAAAAGGATTCCTGTACGAAGGGGGTATCCGCGTTCCGCTTATGATCAAATGGCCTGGAAAGATCCGGCCGGGAACGCATTGTGATGTCCCGGTGATCAGTGATGATATCTACCCGACCATAATGCAAATGGCGGGTAAAGGAACAAAGCCTGCGAAAGATATTGATGGAGTCAGTTTGATGCCTTTATTGAAGGAGGAGTCAACTGAATTATCCAGGGAAGCGCTGTGCTGGTATTACCCGCATTACAGTCCGCAGGCGCAAATGCCCGGTTATGCCATTAGAAAAGGGAATTATAAACTGATCGAACATTACGATCCCCAAAGTGTTGAGTTATTTAATCTGAAAAATGATATCGGAGAAACCCAAAACCTGGCGAACAAAATGCCCGGAAAGGTGAATGAATTAAAGCGCTCTTTTGAAAATTGGTTGAAAGAGATGAAACCGGTCAGTCATAAGCCGAATCCCAATTACAAAAAGCGTACTGAATGATTGCCGGGTTGCTTCAGGCAACAGACACCGGGAACGTGGAAAACAACCGGGAACTTTTAAAAAAAAATGCACCCAAAGAAACGCGTCATGAAAGATGGTCAAAACAGGATGCATTGCAAGTTTTCTCAGAATGCGTTAACATTCTATCGAATGCCGTTAAAATGAAAAATTTTTCCAACCAGAAGCGATCTCCGGCAGGTGCCGGGGAATTCTTTTACAAAAAAAACAGATTCACCCCGCTGCCGGGATACGAAAATTTTGAAGCCACCACGCAGATCATGATTGCAGAGATCCTGCGGCGGAAACTGCCTTTTGAGATCATTGACCCCGATAACAACCTCCTTTCCGTGCGATCCCATAACAAGGAATTCATCATTCACGAAGGCACCATATCGGACGCCAACAGCCTGATTGCCTACTGGATATCCAACGACAAATGGATGACCCGGCAATTCCTTCAGCGAAGTGGCATCCGCCATGCCAGGGGCATTCTGCTGAAGCCCGGGTATCCTGTGGATCTACTAAATGAAATTCCGTTGCCTGCCGTAGTAAAACCGGTGGATACGGACCATGGCATTGCCGTTAGCACCAACCTGCAAAACCGGGAAGAGCTCCTCGCAGCCATCGATAACGCCTTCCGTTACGCCGAAAAAGTGATCGTGGAGGAGTATTTTCCCGGCAAAGAATACCGCTTCCTGGTGGTGGATGACCAGGTACGGGCGGTTGCTTACCGCGAGCCGGCGAACGTTACCGGTGACGGGAAGCATAACGTACAACAGCTGGTGGATCAAAAAAATGAGGGCCGGGGAACCGACTACCGGCATCCGCTGCTGAAAATTCAGATGGACGATGAGGTGCGCAGGCATTTGAAAGCCCGGGGGCTTTCATTGGATACGGTTTTAAACGACGGAGAAAAAATGTTTCTGCGAAAAAATTCGAACTTAAGCACGGGCGGCGACAGCATTGACGTAACGGACGAAATGCCGAATTTTTACAAAAAAACAGCGGTCAGGGCGGCCCAATCCGCAGGCCTTCAAATTGCCGGCGTTGACATCATCATTAAAGATCCCGGAGCTGCCCCCTCACCCGGGAACTACATCGTGGTGGAGCTGAATGCTCCGGCCATGTTGTCAATGCACGATTTTCCCTATATTGGAAAAAACCGCCATGTGGAGAAATTTGTACTTGACAGCATCCTGCATTCCAAATAGAGGCTTTTGCCGGGGGCGGTTCGTTAACGAAAAAAGGCCCCTTTTCTACGAAAAGATCATATCTTTGCCCCTTCCCGGGTGCAGGAAGGGAACCATCCTCCGAAGGAATCTGTCTGCAGGTCCGGCATAGCAGCGGGGAAGCCCGGACAATAAACGGAGCCGGATAAACAGGTATTACACCATCTTATATCTTGGTTAATAAACCATTGAGATAAACTCAAAAAATCCATTTTTCTCCGGAGGGTAATTATTTTTAAAGATGCTTGAAACAGAAAAAAGAAAAGAGATAACGCATCCATCGCAGTTGGTCGAATACTTCGGGCAGGGTTGCAAACCGCCCGGGCAGTGGCGTATTGGCACCGAACATGAAGAATTTCTTTTCTACAAAAGCAACCTGAAACGATTGCCTTACAAGGGAAACCCGGGGATTTGCTCCCTTCTGGATGAAATGCAGAAAGATGGCTGGCAACCGGTTCTGGAAAAAGAAAAAATCATTGGCCTAAAAAGAAATGGGGCGTCCATTTCGTTTGAACCTGGCGGGCAGCTGGAGTTTTCAGGCAAAAAAATGAAGACGGTTACAGAAACTTTCCTCGAAACAAAACAGTACAATGACCGGCTGGATGGCCTGTGTGAAAAACTCGGGTTCTTTCGCCTTCCGATGGGAGTGGATCCCATTTCTCTCCTGGAGAATACTCCCTGGGTACCCAAAGAGCGTTATGCATGGATGAGGCGACACATGCCCTTTAAAGGAAAACTTGGCCTTGAAATGATGGCCAATACAGCATCTGTTCAGGTAAACCTGGATTATGGCAGCGAAAGCGATATGATTAAAAAAATGCGCATTGCCCAGGCACTGCAACCGGTAATAACCGCCATTTTTGCCCACTCACCATTTTCGCGCGGAAAGCCCAACGGCTTCTTAAGTTACCGGGCACATATATGGAACCATACAGATCCCGACCGGTGTGGATTTTTACCATTCATCTTTGATAAAGGGTTCGGATTTGAACAGTGGGTGGACTTCCTGCTGGATGTCCCCATGTATTTTATCCTGCGCGATGAGAGTTATTTCCCTGCAAATGGAATGACCTTCAGGGATTTTCTCCGGGGAAAGCACCGGTTTCAACCCACCATGGGGGATTGGGAGACACATGTGTCAACCGTTTTCCCGGATTTAAGGCTCCGGCAGTTTATTGAAATGCGGGGCGCTGATGCCGGTTGTACCGCCCATGTGGCAGCTGTGCCCGCTTTGTGGGTGGGGTTGCTCTACGATGACAACAGCCGGGAGGAAGTGCATGAGCTGATTGCTCCGTGGGATGTACAAACCATCCGGGAAATGCGCGCACGGGTGCCGGAAAAAGGATTGCAGGCGGCAAGTGGCAGCATGCATGCCGGAAAAATCGCCCGGCAAATTTGCCGCATCGCGCAGGAGGGACTCCGGCGGCGCGCTGAAAATTTGGGCATCGCCAGTGAGAGCCGTTTTCTGAAACCTGTACAGGAAATTATTGAAACCGGGATAACCCAGGCAGAAAAGCTACTTCAGTTGCATGATAATGAACGTATTAAAAACATGAGTGCACTCATCCGCCATTGGAAACAGATCCAAAAACAAAATTGCCCGGATGAACCGGCCGGCTGATCGTAAATCTTAAAAATTGCACGCAGGGGAATGTTTTCAAAATTAAAGTTTCTGTTAAAATACATGCATCAATACCGGTGGTGGTATACCGGAGGGATTATCTTCCTGATTCTTACGGTAGGGGTTTCGGTAACCATCCCGGAATATATCCGGAAAAGCATCGACCTTATTGAAGAGGGAACAGCTGGAATCAAAGCCGGTTTCTATGAAAATGTGCTGATGATCGTTGGCCTGGCCGTGGGACTGATCCTGGTCCGCACCCTTTCCCGGATCCTGATCTTCTTCCCCGCCCGGCTGATCGAAAAACAACTCAAAGGGGAGATGTTCCGGAAACTGAGCACTTTTGGAAAGGATTACTATGATCAGAATTCCACCGGGACGATCATTTCACGGGTGAACAATGATATTAACGGAGTGCGCATGATCACGGGCTTCGGCATTTTGCAAATCGGAAATGTTTTGCTCTCGCTCTCCATTACCCCGTATAAAATGTGGCAAATGTCCCCCATGCTTACCCTCTATTGCATCCTTCCGGTAATCGTTATCTTTATCGCCGTGCGGATGGGGATTGCAGTAATGATGAAAAACACCCGCTACCGGATGAACATCCTGCAAAAACTTTCCGGAAAAACTGTTTCGTTCCTCTCCGGAAACCGGGTAATTAAAAACTACAACATCTACTCTTATGCCCAAAAACAGGTTCATAAGGAAAACACAGCATTATACGACACCACTATGAAAATCACATGGATCCGGTCGTTCATTTTGCCCCTGCTGTCCAATCTCGGACAGATCCTCAAGATCGTTGTACTTTTTGCAGGCGGTATGTTTGTGATCAACGGCCGGTTTTCCATCGGGGAGCTCACCGAATACATTGCCTACACCGCCCTTTTAAGTCAGCCGATCATGGGCCTGGGGTTCCTGCTCACCGTTTTTCAACAGGGATTTGTGGGCATTAGCAGTTTGCAGACGATCATGAACAGAAAAGGGGTGGATGACAAAAGGGTTCCCCTTCCATCAAAAGAGACAAAGCAGCTGTTCAAAGAAGGAATCCACATCAACAACCTGAATTTCACCTATCATAACGGAGAGGAACCCGCGCTGAAGGATATCTCTTTTTCGATCAATCCAGGACAAATCATCGGGATTACAGGAAAAGTCGGCTCCGGCAAAACAACGCTGATCAATTGCCTGAATGGCTACTTGCGGCCGGAAAAGGGACAGGTCCTGTTTGGCGATAAAGATGCAGCTAACATGAGAGGGGAGGATATCCGGACCGCAGTGAAAACAGTGACCCAGGAGGTTTTTCTCTTTTCCGACACAATCGAGAGTAACATTGCGCTGGGATCTGAAAAATCCTATATCAGGGAAAGTTTGGAGGATGTAATTTACAAAAGTGCATTCGCGGATGAACTATCGCGGCTGCCCCTGAAGGAAAAAACGCTGGTGGGAGAAAAAGGCATTATGCTCTCGGGGGGACAAAAACAACGGATCAGTCTGGCACGGGCCCTTTATACCCCGTGCGACCTCCTGATCCTGGACGATGTCTTTTCCGCGGTAGATACCGAAACGGAGCGGTTCCTCATCGAACAAATCATCAACAACCATACGGCAAAGAGTGTGGTGGTGGTCAGCAACCGCATCAGTGTCCTGGAGAAAACCGATTTCACCATCGTGCTGGAAGAGGGGAAAATGGCAGCCAAAGGAAGCCACACCGAACTGCTGAAAAGATCCGGGTTCTACAGGGACATTCTAAAACTGCAGCAGGAGGGCCCTGCAAACAATGAAGCCGTTCAATGAAAGGGACAAAAAATAAGATTGGCCGGCAGGGTTTCTTAATCCCTCCCGGCAAAGGCCATTCAAACGATCAAAAATGTCAATAAAACGAGTAATTAATAAAATACTGAACAGCAAAGACTGGCAACTTCTATGGAAGTTCGGCCGCTTTTTTCAACCCCACCGGAAATGGTTTTTCCTTAGCATTGCCTCTGTTCCTGTTACTGCCTTCGCCGGAATTGCATTCCTCTGGCTGGTGGAAAACATTGTGGACAATTATATTGTACCGGGCAATGTGGAGGGATTGGTCCTGCAGGTATCCCTGCTGGCACTGACACTGCTCATCAACATCCTTTTCGACGGGTTTTACAGCTACTCCTTTTCAAAAGCGGGAAACAGGGCCATTGTGGACCTTCGGAAAAAGCTATTCGGAAAATCTTTACGTTTCCCTGCAAGCTATTTCGATAAAAAACCGATCGGTGTAACCCTCTCCCGCCTGACAAGCGATATGGAATCCATCTCGGAATCATTTGCTGCCGGTATCCTCGGATTACTGGCCGACAGCATAAAAACCCTGGCGCTGGTCGGCTACCTCTTTTTCCTGAACTGGCGCCTGACACTTGTCCTTTTGCTGGTGGTTCCCCTGATCATCGGGGCGATCAGCTACCTGCGAAAAAGAATCCGGCACGCCTACAACAAATCCCGCAGCAGCCTGGCTAAATCTGCAGCCTATCTGCAGGAGTCCCTTGACGGTATGAAAACGATCCAGCTCTATTCGGCAGAGAATGAAACGCTGAATAAATATAATGAGCTGAATAAAGAGTACTGCGATGCCCAAAATAGTTCCAACATTTATGACTCACTGCTCTATTCTGTTGTGGAGGGGATCACTGCACTGGCAACCGCCCTGGTGATCTGGTACGGAGCTGTTCAAATCTGGGATCACGGTTATACCATCGGCGTATTGATCGTTTTTGTCACTACCCTGGAACGGTTATTTATCCCTGTCAGGCATTTTGCACAGCAAATATCCACCATTCAGCGGGCCCTCTCGGCACTAGAGCACATCAGTGAACTGTTTGAACAAAAAACAGAAACCCCTGAAACAGCCATTGAAAAGAAGGCCATCTCCCCCCTGCAGGTACAGGAGGTTGAATTTATTAATGTATCCTTCCGCTATTCGGAAGATACCCCTTATGTGTTAAAAAACGTATCGTTTAAACTAAAAAAAGGTGACCGGCTGGCACTGGTCGGGGCCACCGGATCCGGAAAATCAACCATCATCCGGTTACTTACAAAAACCTATACCGGCTACGAGGGATCTATCAAAGTCAATGGCATGGAACTTTCGGAAATAACGGTTCCCCGTATCAGAGAATCCATTTCGGTCATGCAACAGGACATTTTCATGTTCAACGATACAGTGGAATTCAACATATCCCTGGGTCGCCCGTCGGTTACCCGGAGCGATGTGGAACAGGCAGCTTCTTTTGTTTTTGCCCGTTATTTCATCGATCAGTTGCCGGGAAAATACCAGTTCGTTGTTCAGGACAACGGCGATAACCTTTCAAAAGGCCAGGCCCAGCTGATCTCATTTGCCCGTGCCATTTGCGGCAGCAACGAAATGATCATTCTCGATGAAGCAACCAGTTCGGTCGATTCACTCACAGAGCAATACATCCAGCAGGCCATCGCGAATATATTTTCCCTGAAAACGGTCATTGTGGTAGCCCACCGGCTGAGTACCATCAAAAATTCGGACAGGATCCTGGTGCTGGAAGCGGGAGCGCTCATTGAACAGGGAACCCATGACGAACTATTGAAACATGGAGGAAAATATGCCCGGCTCCTTCACCAGTTTGAGAAGAAAAACAGACCGGAATAACGGTTATTCCCCTGGTGACTCCGCTCGCTTCCGGTGCATCAGAATATAAATAATGGGCAAAATGCCAATGGTGTTAAAAATGGCAATACAGATGTACCAGACCAGATGATCATTACGGGCCGATCGCCACAAAGCGATCAGCTTCCAAACCGCATCCCATAAAGTCAAAACCAAAATTACCGGAATCAACCAGGGTAACATGGAGGTAATTTCTTGTTCCATTGCAATAATTTTTTGAAACGTAAAAAAAATTTTCTTTATAACCAAAATATATCCCAGGTTAAAAAAAGAAAATAAAGAAAGCATACCGGAAACTGGCGGTGAAGAATCACCCTGATAAAA
>JAGYMR010000075.1 GCA_018400515.1 Tangfeifania sp. | reverse complement strand
GATCTGAAGCTTTTTACCCGGGAAGGCATTCGTGAGATCGTGACGGCTGTCTCGAATCTGGCAGATACCCTGCTGGCTAAGAGTGAACAACACAAGGAGGTTCTGATGCCGGGGTATACGCATCTGCAGGTAGCTATGCCCTCGTCGTTCGGATTATGGTTCGGCGCATATGCCGAAAGTCTGACCGATGATCTGGAATTGTTGTTGTCGGCTTTTAGAATAGCCAACCAGAATCCCCTGGGATCAGCCGCCGGCTATGGATCATCTTTCCCCCTGAACAGGCAGTTAACAACCGATCTCCTCGGATTTAGCAACATGAATTATAATGTGGTTTATGCACAAATGGGAAGGGGAAAGGTGGAAAAGATCGTTTCTTTTGCCCTTTCAAATATCGCATCTACCTTGTCAAAGCTGGCATATGATGTTTGCCTCTTCAATAGTCAGAATTTTAATTTTCTGAAGCTGCCTTTCGAATTCACTACGGGTTCCAGCATTATGCCCCACAAAAAAAATCCTGATGTATTTGAATTGATTCGGGGCAAATGCAACAGGATACAGGGGGTACCCCAGGAGATTACGCTGATCGTGAATAATCTGCCGGCAGGTTATTTCCGGGATCTTCAAACGGTGAAAGAGGTATTTATTCCGCTTTTTGCTGATTTGCATGCATGTCTCTCCGTTGCCAATCTGGCCATAGAAAAATTACAGGTGAATGAACACATTTTAGACAATCCGGGATATGACCACCTCTTCAGCGTGGAGGAAGTGAATGCTCTGGTGATGCAGGGAGTTCCCTTCCGTGATGCTTACCGGCAGGTGGCTGATAAAATTGAGGCAGGCGAATTTGTCCCGGAGAAGAAGGTAACCCATACCCATGAAGGCAGCATCGGAAATTTGTGCCTTGATGAAATTACAACTAAAAAGAAAAAACTTCTCGCGGAGTTTCAATTTGAAAAGATTGACCGGTCAGTCAGACAGCTGTTGGAGGACTGATCAAACATCTCCGGAACCCGAAGCCCTGCATCGTTATTTTTTGAATAAACAACGGGAAAACTTCACAGAATGACGATGTCATTACACCAGGAGTGTCCCCGGCGGTAAGATTTATCTGGCATAAAAAAACGTCTGACAGTCTGTGTGTTCCACCCGCCTCTATGGTGTCGTCATCTCTTCGTATTCATCTCATCCCGCGTGTCCCGGTATCTTTCTGTTTTGTTCTTCGCGTTTTGTGCCTGTTTTAGCCGGGATGCTCGTTGCTTCTCCTTTTTTAATATCTCATTTCGTTTGATAAGTTAATTCTTTGTTATCAAACTGACTTGTATTTATGACAAAATATATCATTTTTCTTTAAAATTAATATATTTGATTTCTTTTAGTTGTAAAATGATTTGTTTTGCTTTCTTATTTGTATAAATAGAGTAAGAACGAAAGTTTGCATACGATTAAAATTGTTTGTTATCAGCGGTATAGTATGTTACTCACATGTATTTTAATCATCCTCTTGGGTGTGAATATTTTGCATGCTTGTTTCATATTACCGAAAAAAAATCGATAAAATAATGGCACAGATTAAATTACCACAGGCACAGGGTTATTACAATCCTGAAAATGAACACGACAGTTGCGGAATTGGTTTTGTCGCCCACATAAAAGGAAGACCGTCGCATGGTATTATCCGGAGGGGGTTGGAGGTATTGCTGAATATGGATCACCGGGGAGCGATCAGTGCCGACAACTCAACCGGTGATGGTGCAGGAATTCTGATGCAGATCCCGCATGAGTTTATTGCAGAAGTTTTGCAAATGCCGGTGGGTGAACCGGGAAAATACGGAACCGGTCTGATTTTTCTTCCCAAAGATAAGAAGGAGGCCGGTTTATGTATGGAGGTGCTTTCAAAGCACATTAAAGCTGAGGGACTGACGCTGGTTGGTTCCCGTGATGTGCCGGTCGATCATTCGGTTCCCGGGGATATCGCAAAACGCACGGAACCGGCCATTAAGCAGGTGTTTGTGCGTGCGAATCTCGAAAAAGATGTGTTGGAGCGTAAATTATATGTAGTACGGAAGCTGGCAGAAAAAGAGATCCGGGATTCAAATCTGAAATACAGGGAGCAGTTTTACCAGCCCAGTTTCTCCGCGAGGGTGATGGTCTATAAAGGGATGTTCACACCCGGACAGTTGCGTGATTATTTTCTGGACTTCCGGGATGAGCAGTTTAAGAGTGCCGTATCCCTGGTTCATTCACGCTTCAGCACCAATACCTTTCCTGCCTGGGATTTGGCCCAGCCTTTCCGTATTGTAGCTCATAACGGAGAAATTAACACCATCAAAGGAAACCGCCTCTGGATGCAGGCCCGGGAAGCATTGATGAAATCGGATGTATTCGGAGGGGATCTGCAAAAAATCCTGCCGGTCATTGAGCCGGGCAAGTCCGACTCAGCCTCGTTTGACAATGTACTGGAGTTTTTGCACATGACCGGACGTACGCTGCCGCATTCATTGTGTATGATGATTCCCGAATCATTCAATGAGAAGAATCCCATTCCCGACAGTTTGAAGGCATTTTACGAATACCACTCCACCATCATGGAACCCTGGGACGGACCGGCATCCATGGTTTTTTCCGACGGAAGGTATATCGGTGGAACGTTAGACAGGAACGGACTGCGCCCTTCGAGGTATGTGATTACAAAAAATGATCTCATCGTCATGGGTTCCGAGGCAGGGGTACAGACATTCAGACCGGAAGAGGTCAGGGCAAAGGGCCGGCTGCGTCCGGGAAAGATTTTGCTTGTGGATACCCAGCTGGGAATCATTATCCCCGATGAGGAGGTAAAAGACCAGCTGAGCCACCGCAATCCATATCAGATGTGGTTGAAGGAAAACAGGCTGATGATGGATGACATAAAAGTAAAACAGCGCGTTTCTTCCACCATTGAAGGATTTGAAACATATGCCAAAGCATTTGGCTATACCAAAGAAGAAATGGTTGAGATTCTTCGTGTCATGAGCATTTCAGGTGCTGAACCAACCAGCTCGATGGGCAATGATGTGCCGCTGGCGGTTTTTTCTGAAAAACCCCGCCGGATGTTCGATTATTTCAAGCAGATGTTTGCCCAGGTTACCAATCCGGCCATCGATCCCATCCGGGAGGGGCTGGTCATGTCGCTGGCAAACTACATCGGATCGCTTCATTCCAATATTCTGACGGAGACTCCGGAGCACTGCAAGCTGATTAAATTCCAGGGACCTATACTTACCAATACAGATCTGGGAAAGATCAAGGATTTGAAAGATGAGATGTTTTCTCATAAAGTAATCCCCATGGTTTTTCCGGTGAAGGAAGGAGTCAGAGGGTTTGAGGCGGCGCTGGAAAGAATGCTGGCCGATGCGGAAAATGCCGTCGACAGCAAAAAGAATTACATCATCCTCAGTGATCGCAATATCAGTAAAGAGGAGGCGGCCATTCCTTCTTTGCTGGCTGTGGCAGCTGTGCATCATCACCTCATAAAAAAACAGAAAAGGATGCAGGTGGGGATTATCGTGGAAACGGGAGAATCCCGCGAGGTGCACCATTTTGCATTGTTGTTGGCTTACGGGGCGAGCGTGATCAATCCGTACCTTGCCTTTGCCGCCATCGATCATTTGGTGCGGAAAGGGGAGATCGATCTTGAATACAAGGAGGCCCGGAAGAACTACATCAAAGCCATCGATAAAGGGCTTTTGAAGGTGCTTTCAAAAATGGGGATTTCCACTTTGAGGAGTTACCATGGCGCACAGATTTTTGAGTCGGTGGGAATCAGCAGGGAGCTTATCGACCGTTATTTTACCGGCACTGCCTCAAAGATTGGAGGTGTCGGCATGGAAGAGATTTGCCGGGAGGCTTTAATATTTCACCAAAAAGCATATGAAGAGGAGGTTACTCCTGAGCCGTTTCGATTCGAGAATACCGGCGTGTATGCCTGGCGGAAAAACGGTATGCATCATGCCTGGAACCCAGAGACGATCGGATTGTTACAGTGGTCAACACGCACCAATGATTATCAAAAATTTAAGGAGTACAGTGCCTTGGTGGACAAGCAGAACAAGAAGCCGGCCTTTATCCGCGGTTGTTTTAATTTTAAACGGAATCCCGTACCGTTGGAACAGGTAGAGCCGGAGGAGGAGATCATGAAGCGGTTTGTGACCGGCGCCATGTCATATGGCTCGATAAGCATTGAAGCCCATGAAGCTTTGGCAGTTACCATGAATACCATCGGCGGACGCAGCAATACCGGGGAGGGCGGAGAGGACCCTTCACGATTTGGCACCAATCGGAACAGCAAGATCAAACAGGTGGCTTCGGGGCGGTTTGGAGTGACCAACAATTACCTGGTAAATGCGGAAGAGCTGCAGATAAAAATTGCCCAGGGGGCCAAGCCGGGAGAAGGCGGACAGTTGCCGGGCTATAAGGTGAATAGGATCATCGCTAAAACGCGAAATTCAACGCCGGGAATTACGCTGATCTCCCCGCCGCCACACCATGATATCTATTCCATTGAAGACCTTGCCCAGCTTATATACGACCTGAAAGTCACCAACCCCAAGGCGAAAGTGTCGGTAAAGCTTGTTTCGGAAGACGGTGTGGGAACGATCGCTGCCGGGGTGGCAAAGGCATTTTCGGATGTCATTGTGATTGCCGGAACGGAAGGAGGAACCGGCGCCAGTCCGGCCAGCTCCATCAAACATGCCGGCTTGCCGGTGGAACTGGGAATTGCCGAGACCCAGCAAACCCTCGTGCTTAATAATCTGCGCGGCAGAGTGAAGCTGCAGGTTGACGGACAGTTAAAAACAGGTCGTGACGTGGTTACCCTGGCTTGTCTGGGTGGCGAAGAGTTTGGTTTCTCCACAGCCCCGCTGATCGTGCTGGGCTGCGTGATGATGCGTAAATGCCACATGAATACCTGCCCGGCAGGAATTGCCACCCAGGATGAAACCCTGCGGAAACGTTTTATCGGTAAGGCCGAATATACCATCAACTACTTCAGGTTCCTTGCCCGGGAAATAAGGGAATACCTTGCCGAAATGGGAATGACAAAATTCGACGATATTGTCGGTCGCACCGACCTGCTGGAGGTCGACCGGGAAGTGATCAATCCCTCTGGGGACGGAATTGGGTGGAAGCTGGGAAACGTGGATTTCTCCCGGTTGCTCTACCAGCCGGTCGCAGCAAAAGAGGTGGCACTGAGAAATACTCACCCGAATACCAGATCTGTACAGGGGCATATTGATTTTGATTTGATCAGACAGGCAAAAAATGCCATACGCGTAGCTGAAAAGGTCTGGATCTCTTATCCTGTAGTCAACGTAGACCGTTCGACCGGAGCCATGCTGTCGGGGGAAATATCAAAAAGATATGGAGAAGAAGGACTTCCCGACGATACCATTAACTGTACCTTTCAGGGATCGGCAGGACAAAGCTTTGGCGCTTTCCTGGTGAAAGGAATTACTTTCAGGCTTGAGGGTGATGCCAACGATTATATCGGCAAAGGACTTTCCGGAGGGAAAATCATTGTGGCGCCACCAGCGGGTAGTTCATTCAAACCGGAGGAAAATATCATTATTGGCAACACTTCATTTTATGGTGCAACCCGGGGAGAGGCTTACATCAAAGGTGTTGCAGGAGAGCGCTTTTGTGTGAGGAACTCTGGGGTGAAGGCGGTGGTAGAAGGTGCCGGTGACCATTGCTGTGAATACATGACCGGCGGCAGGGTGGTCGTTCTCGGCAAAACAGGAAGAAACTTTGCTGCCGGAATGAGTGGAGGAATCGCTTATGTGATGAATGCATCCGGAAATTTCGATTACTACTGCAACAAAGGATTGGTAGACCTGCTACCGGTAGAGGATAAAACTGATGTGGTGGAATTGCAGACGCTGATCAATAACCACCTGTTATATACACAGAGCATGCTGGCAGCCAGAATTCTTACCAACTGGGAGGAGTATCTTCCAAAATTTGTGAAAGTGATCCCGTTTGAATATAAGAAAGTACTTGAAGAACAGAAGCTGGTGGAATTGAAGAAAAAGCTTCAGCTAACGGAAGACGATCCTTCGAGACATGAATAGCATATTTATGAGATATCAATCAGAAAATAAAAAGAAGAGATATGGGTGATCCAAAAGGTTTTATCGATGTTCCACGTGTTGAGGCCGGCTACCGTCCTTCGAAAGAGAGAATTTACGATTACAGTGAGGTGGAACAGACACTGAATAAGCAGGACCGGAAGTTACAGGCATCACGCTGCATGGATTGCGGCATCCCTTTTTGTCACTGGGGCTGTCCGGTAGGCAGTAAGATCCCTGAATGGCAGGATGCGCTGTACCATGAGAACCTGGAAGAGGCATACGCTATCCTGCACTCCACCAACAGCTTCCCGGAAATCACGGGAAGGGTCTGTCCTGCGCCCTGCGAAAAGTCGTGTGTGCTGGCCATCCACGAGGAGCCGGTAACCATTCGTGAAAATGAGTGTGCCACGGTGGAGCAGGCTTTTGAGGCAGGGATCATCAAACCGAATCCGCCTGGAATCCGCACCGGCAAAAGGGTCGCAGTGATCGGATCCGGTCCGGCCGGACTGTCAGCCGCTGATCTGCTCAACCGTGCCGGTCACCACGTTACGGTTTTTGAAAAAAACGATGCCATTGGTGGATTGCTTCGTTACGGCATTCCCGATTTTAAACTCAGCAAACGGGTCATCGACCGGCGAATGGAGATTTTTGCAGCAGAGGGGATTGACTTCAGGACCAGTGTGAACGTTGGTGTGGATATCGACAAGGCGGAATTGCTGGATAAATTTGATGCTGTTTTATTGGCAGTGGGTGCTGAGCAACCGCGCGATCTGCCGGCTGAGGGGCGGGATCTGGAAGGTGTACATTTTGCCATGGAGTTTCTGACCCGGCAAAACAGGGAAGTTGCCGGGAACCCTGTTTCTGAGAAGGATCGCATCACTGCTAAAGGGAAACATGTGTTGGTTATTGGTGGTGGGGACACCGGCTCTGATTGTGTGGGGACGGCTAACCGGCAACAGGCTAGATCGGTTACCCAGATTGAAATTTTACCCCAGCCTCCGGAGAAAAGGGAAATCTATAATCCCTGGCCTTATTGGCCCAATACCCTTCGCACTTCCAGTTCGCACAAGGAAGGATGTGAGCGGCGATGGAGCCTCTCCGCGAAACGGTTTATCGGAGAGAACGGCCGGGTCAAACAGACGGAAGTGGTGCAGGTGGAATGGTCGAAAGACGAAAACGGACGCCGGATCATGAAGGAGGTGGACGGAACAACCGAACTGCTCGATACCGATCTGGTACTGCTGTCGATGGGCTTCACCCAACCGGTGCATAACGGTTTGCTCCATGTTCTGGGCGTGAAGTACGATTCGCGGGGAAACGTGAAAGTGAACGACAGGAAACAGACAACGGTGGAGAAAGTTTTTGCTGCCGGTGACGCCGAAAAAGGTGCCAGTCTTGTTGTTCATGCCATCGAGGCCGGGAATGTTGCTGCCCGCGGAGTGGATGAGTTCCTGCGGAAAAGCCAGATACAGGAATGATCGAAAAGCAAATGTCTCTAACAAGAAATGGTGATTTTTTTCGTTTCTTTAAAAATGTTACGGAATAAAGAGACATGAAGCGTGTACTGATATTTACTCTTTTGCTGCTGATCGCCTTTACTGCTGTATCCCAGTCGAAGAAGCGGGGACGGGTAAAGCGGAAATACCGGAATGTGGAACAGGTACAGGAGGTTCAGCCCCAGGTCATTTTTCGCGGAATGGTCCGCGATGATGCCCGGAATCCCATACCGGGGGCGAGTGTGGAGATTGATGGCTTGAAGCGACTGGTTCATACCAATGCCAATGGCCGGTTTATGCTTACTGACCTGCCCGCCGACCGCGTGCGGATCCGGGTTTCCTGTCCGGGGTACCAGATCAAAACGGTTGATTTTATGTTGCAGGAGGGGTATAATGATCATTATATTGCCCTCAACCGCAGCCGGGTACCGCTGGAAACAGTGATTGCCACTTCTCAAAACCGGGAACAGCATATTTCTGATATCCCCGTTTCTCTTTCTGTGCTGACCCGTTCGAAAGTCCGGCTGATGCCTGTCACACATTATTCAGAACTGGCCGGATTGATTCCCGGATTTTTGGTTGAAGGCGGAGGAGTGCCTGGAGGTGGTCTGGCCATTCATGGTTCCACAGGTCATCCCGGTATTCCCGGATTGTCACCATCGATAGCTTTTTATGCTGATCAGGTGCCGGTGTCGCAGCCGGGAGGATTTTCTCCGGAGATTTTCGATATGGAACGGACAGAAGTGGTCAAAGGTCCCCAAAATACACTCTTCGGAAGGGAAGCACTGAAGGGTGCGGTTCATTTTATCAGCAGAAAGCCGGAAGATACGTTCGGGGGTTATGTCACAGCCGGAGCCGGCAGCTTCCGGTTGATGGAGGTGGAAGCGGCCATCAATTATCCGGTGATTGACGATGTGCTGTTTTTAAGGGCAGCCGGTTTGTTTCGCGATCAGCACGGGTATGTGGAGAATACAACGGGAGGAACACTGAACGGACGAAATACAGTGGGTGGCCGGTTCGCATTGCGGTTCCTGCCGGCTTTTGACCATAAAATCGATCTGCAGCTGAACTATCAGAAAAGCGATGAGCCGGGGATGGCTTTTTTGAATCGCTGGATGGCCGGAGAAGAGGGAGAATCCGGACTTTTCAGCAGGAGGGCTTCCCTGAACCGGGGAGAGGCGTTGGGTGTCCGGCAGGAATGGATGGATGCCACCCTTACTTACCGTTATTTCAGGAATGAGCATAACTACTGGACGTCCGTCAGCTCCTTTCGTAAAAACAACAGGGCTGGTGCCTGGGATGGCGACGGTACTTTTTTGCCTGCTCTTGAGTCGGATTTTCATTCTGCCGGCGAGCTTTTTTTCCAGGAGATCCGGTATAATTTTATGCGCAGAAGCCGGTTAAACGGATCTGCCGGAGTGAGTTATATGCATGAAAAAAGAAATTCCGCGCAATCGCTTTTTTCAAACGATCAACACATCTTTTCTATCCTGTCTGATTCCGGCAATTTTGTGATGCCCGGGGAAAGCCGTTTTCCCCTGTTCCCTCAACCGCTGAATCCGGATCCGATGGCCGGGTTTCAACTTGCCGGAGATCATCATGAAGCGATTTATAATCGTAAGAAGACCCGGTCGGCGCAGGCTTTTATCCATTTTACCTGGCAATGGCAAAAACGACTGTTCTTTACCGGCGGGGTTCGGGCTTTCTTCGACCGGTTAGAGCTCATCAACGATTCCGTTTCTTCCGGCGGTGAGGCTTCGTCACTCGGACAATTTACCGGGGCCTCACCCAACCTGATTTTTCATCCTTCGGCATTACAGCCGTTAACAAAAAACAGTCTGGCCGTCACCGGACAGACAGGGTTGATTTACCGGCCAAATGAAAAATTTAATCTTTTTCTGCATGCGGTACGAGGGAGAAAGCCACCGGTTTTGCAGTTTACCCCGGACGGCCGCCCGCTGATTGCCGATGCAGAAAAGGTGAACAGCATCGAAGCCGGCTGGAAAACAACCATAAAAAAACGGGTGTTTTGGGAAGTTACCGGATTTTACCGGCGACACATTCATGTTCAAACTTTGCAGCGGGGCGGGTCAGAGGACGCCGGAATGATTGCTTCCGAAGGGAAGGCCACCTCTTATGGGTTGGAAACCGGTGTGAAGGTGGCGCTTCTTCCGGGGCTGGATCTGTTGGGCAACTATGCCTGGCAGCAGTCTGTTTTTGATTCCACGGGAGTCGACGGTTCTGCGTATCCCTATGCCGGCAACAGTTTTGCCCTCATGCCGGAACACAGCTTTTCTGCAGGTATTCGTGCATATGTGCGCATTGCCCGCACCATGCGTTTATTTGCTACTCCCCGGTACAACCGGAAGTCACGGTTTTGGCTTACCGAAGCCAATACACATGGACTGGAGCAGGCGGCCTACGGATTGTTGAATGTGAATGGCGGGATTGAACTGCTTGAACCAAAAGTGGTTTTGAGCATCTACGCCACCAACCTTTTAGATCAACTCTATATCTCCTCTGCCAGTCATTTGGCGGGACTGCCCGGATTGCCTGTTTTTATGCCCGGTGCCCCGCGAATGGCAGGCATCCGGGTGACCTGGAATTTTTAGGCGGCACTCGCAGCCGGTGAAATCCTCATTATTCAGTATCACCAGTTCATTTGGTTTGGTGAGTTGGGAATTTTCCTCCCTGCTCAAATGAGATCACAGATTTTTTTTAGTTTAACTTCACTTTGTCGGGGTTATAAGGCAGGGATTCGTTTGAATTTCATTTCCATAAAAAAAATGATCTTTTGTCCGGTTAATATCAATTGGTAACGGGTATTTAAAGAATGATGAAGTATTTAACGGTTGTATTTTTCTGTCAGCTCTTGAAGGTTTTCCATCTGTTTGTTTTTCAGCTGGTTCCAACGGAATCGCCATTCCCAGTTCCCGTCAGGAACGCCGGGAGTGTTGAGTCGTGCTTTGGCTCCGAGCTGCAGCAAATCCTGTATGGGCATAAGGGCACTTTGTGCACTCGACGCCCAGATCCATTCGATTCCCTTGTTGAGTGCTGTTTTCCCGGGTTTCCCCAGGTAGCGGCGGACCTGTTTGCGTTCCCGCCCTTTTAGTGATCGCAGCCAGCCCAGGGTGGTATTGTTATCGTGTGTGCCGGTATATGCTACAAACCGGGGGTGGTAGTTATGCGGAAGATGCTGGTTGGAAGGTGCTGAACCAAATGCAAACTGCAGCACTTTCATTCCCGGCAGCCTGAAATCATCCCGCAGCTGTTCCACTTCCGGGGTAATGACGCCGAGGTCTTCCGCAATCAGGGGCAGGTAATCCACCTGTTCCTTAAATTTTTTCAGCAGTTGATAGCCCTTAGCCGGAAGCCACTGACC